>JAHFQQ010000223.1:0-3768 GCA_023259235.1 Polaromonas sp.
TACCAGATGGTTTCCTGGCGGCGGCAACGGGGTGATTGCCGAGTTGGACCTTCAACCGGCCTTGACGGCAACTGGCGACGAACTGGCGGCGGCGATTCCGGCCCGGCATACCAATCGGCGCATGTATCACGGCCCCGGCTTGAGTGACGGTGAAGCGGTGCTCTTGAACACTGCAGTCGCGCCCGCCGAAGGCGTGCGGCTGATCTGGCTGCGCGGCGAGGCGCGTCGCCAGGCCCTAGGTCTGATCTGGCAGGCGGAAAGTGAGCGCTTCTTGCGCCAGCGCTTGCATGAGGAGCTGTTTTCGTCAATTCGTTTCGATCTGTCCTGGCACGAAACGGCCGACCGGGCGCTGCCCCCGGGGGCGCTTGAGATCGAGGCGCCGATGCGGCCACTGTTCAAGGCGCTGCGGCATTGGGCACTGATGCGGCCGCTCACGTGGCTCGGCGTGCACCGTCTGGTTGGTCTGCGCGCCGGTTGGCTGCCCTGCTGGCAGGCACCGGCGCTGGGTTTGCTGGCAACCTCCTTGCCGGCAGAACAGGGGGCTGTCGCCGTGGGCGAGGCTTTTGAGCGACTGTGGTTGCGTGCGACCTTGCTCGGCCTCGCACTGCAGCCCTTGGCTGCGGCGGCTGTGCTACCGCTACAATCGGCCGCCGACCGTGGTGCGTCCGATGAACTGCGCTCGGCATTGGCGGCGGGCTGGCAGAGCATGGCCCCTGGCGTCACGCCACTGATGCTGTTCCGGATGGGCCACGCCACGCCGCCCAGCATCAGAGTCGGTCGCAAGCCTGTCGAGGCCTATTTGCGTTCGTCGCCAACTGAGTGAAGCAAGCGATAAAAGCCCGAAAAAAGCGAACAAAAAGGAAAAGGGTTGAGATAGCATTGACTATCTCAACCCCTTGGACCCACTTTGAGCGAAGGATCCATGCCATCAAACAAACCCTAGGATTTGCGATTGCGACGGCTGACACCCAATCCAAGCAATGCCAACCCGACCAACGCAAGCGTAGCCGGTTCAGGCACACGATTTGCCGTGAAGTCGACATTGTCAAAGACAGCATACGGGGTGTTTGTTTGGCCTATACCGCTTCCAGTGGCAAGTATGCCGCCCTGGCCGCAAACATCGACATTGCTTACACCGCCAGTAGCACCGTTAAAACATGCAACCTGGTTCCACGCAAACCCAGTGTTATTGGTGATGAAGTCCAATCCCATTCCGAAGGTCCCCAAGGGTGTATTCAGCGGTAATAGGGCGCCAGCCCCCGGAGTGTCGTTGGCAGCTACAGCACTCCAGAATCCCCCCGCCCCGATTCCCACCGTCGCCCAGACCGTGCCACCGGTGGCTGTTGCTTCGCAGTTGGCGATGGTAGTGCAGCCGATTCGGGCAAAATTATTAGCCGGATCGTCAAACAACACGCCAACAACACCCGCACCTTGTCCAAACAATGGATCAAAGCCAAACGTATAGTTGAACAGGCCAGGAGTTGACGTAGCCGTCTTGCTCGTGACCACAACCTGGAATAAACCCGTCAGTTCGTCGACGCCGGACCCGCCGCCAAGTCCAATCTGGACACCGTTTGAACCCGTCACATTGTCGATCCCGAATATCCCTCTCAGGGAATCACCTACATCGAGTGTCGCATTTCCGTCACGGGAGATCATCATTTCCGCGCTGTTGTCGGAGAAGTCTACAAATCCAGCTGGTACAACCGAGCTTACGGTACTAGCCATCGCCCCAGCGGCGCCACAAGTAAGAAGTGCCGCTATGGCGAGGCGGCGCATTGAAAGTTTCATCATGGACCCCTTGAAGTGGAAGGTTCGTGGTCTACCCACTTTGGGCTTGACCGCGAACATGTTATGCAAACACCATGCCAGCTCAAAGATACTCCATTGAATCAATGGCTTAGCTGAATTCCATCGAAGCCGACGTATTGACTTGTAAAATTTTTCGACAAAAGGCAGGCAATTACCAGCGCGCCAAAAGTCAAACTCCTGCCAGGAGGCGGAAGTTTCGACGTTCATACAAGCTCAAAAATAGTAGGTCCCCAATAGCTGAAGGATACGGCGGTCCGACAATATTCCAAATTCACTGGTCGGGCCGCCGATATTCTGCTGCAGCTGCAATGTCAGATCGAAGTTCGTCCAATGGTGGCGCAGCTCGACCCAGGCGAGCCGGCTGTTGTCGCCGGAGTTAAAACGAAGGTAGGCGGTCAAATCCAGATTCTTGAGCCAAAGACTCTTCTGCGTGACGTAAATCAGGTAGGCCTGTCGGGGCGCCAGCTCCTGACGCCGAAGCGCTTCATTGAGGTAGGCCAGCTGGCTGGCGGGCGCCGTGCCGGATGTGCCAAGCGCGGCCCAAGTGGACTGGTTCAGTCCAAAGCCGTTGTACTCGTATTCGGCGGTGACCGACAGCTTGCCTGCCGTGGTGTAGGTGACGCCACTCACAAAGCGGTTGCGCGCGGTCGCACTGGACGACAGGGACAGTGCCCGGCTCAGCAAGTCGGGCTCCTTGCTGCGCGCCCATTCCAGGTGGGCAACGGCGGCGTCCGACAACAAGGCGGTCATGTTGGCGCCCACTGCGGGCGACAGGCCGGCTTCCTTGTAAAGGAATAACTGGCTGCTGACGCGTTGCGACCACTGCGTGCCGAGTGCGATCAAGGAACGGCTCCGGTTGTTGGTCGAGCCGAGGTCCGGACTCCAGCCATCGGGGTTGGGGCTGTCAGCGAGCTTGGGTGAGAGGGCAAGCGAAAGCGAGCCGCCGGTCCACAGGCGCTGCGCGCGCAGCATGACGCTGCCAAGGCGATTCTCGCGCAGCGCAAACGGATCGGCGGTGGTCACGACGCGCAAGCTGCCATCGCGGAAATAATCCGTCGGGTTGTAGCCGTAGCCAGGCCCATAGCGCAGGTTGATGCGGCCAAACTCCACCGCCGTGTTTCCACCCTCGGGCTGCCAGCTCAAATAGGCTTCGCGCAGGCTGTTCACGGTCTCGTCAGCGCCGGCGTCCCGGGGATGAATCTGGTCAAGGCGGTCGGAAATGACGGCACGCAAGCCCGGAGCAAGACGCGCTGAATGCGAGAAATCGAACGAGACGCGTCCGGTGTCTCGGCTTTCGGGCAAGTAACGCTGGCTGGCGTTGCCGATGGCGCCTTCAACGAAAAACCTGGTAGTGCGCGCGGATTCAGGAACAGCTTCAGGGGCGCTTTCGAGGTTTAGTGCGTCAGCATCAGCGTCTGCGCCCAGCGCCGGCATCGCCTGCGTGAATGCCATGGCGAGGATGGAACATGAAACGGCATGGGTCAATGGGCGCATGAGCTTACTCCGGTTGGAAGCGGGGCAGGAAATCTCGCTGCATCCAGGTATCCGGGATGGCGCGTGCCTTGTAGTCTGAAAAGCGCATCAAAGTGACCGACTGGGGATCGAGGCCATCAATGATAACGGTCTCCGTCGGTCGCTCGGCGCCGAGCTGGAGCTGAAAGCGACGGTAGTAGGCAGTCTTGAGCAGGCGCGACGATTCGGCGAAGAAGCGGGCCTTGAGCGGCCGGTTGTTTTCGGCGTCAATCCACATCTCGATGCTGGTATAGGTGACATCCGGCGTCGCCGCAGTCAGGTCAAGTTTATGGGCCTTGCGTTTGTGGCGTTCACCATCCAGGATATCTTCCTCGCCGACCAGCGCCGCCTTGTAGTCCTTCGCCAGGTTTACAGTCGCCACGTCGCCGTTGGATGCCTGCCCAAGCAGCCGCTGTTGCGGTGACAGGCGAACACTGGCCTTGC
>JAHFQQ010000223.1:3778-5621 GCA_023259235.1 Polaromonas sp.
TTTTTGAGCATCAGCTTGCCGGCATCACGCGCCGGCAATACGAATCGGATCAGGCTGGCGAACTGGCCCCCTTGCTGCTCCGTCCGGGAGTAACTGACCAAGGTACTGGTGTTGACCTGCTTGCCAGCCTGGAACTCCGTCAAGGTGACGGTCACACTGAACGGTCGTCCGGGATTCCGGATGGCGTCACTGGCGGCCAGAATTTCGTCCGCGCTCAGCGCGGCTGACGCAAAGCCAGATCCGAGGATAAACGACAACAAAAACAGCACCAGTGACTTCATGACCGCGACCCACTTCAATCTATCAGACATGGCGCAAGGCCTCTACCACGTTAAGTTGCGCGGCCCGGTAAGCAGGCCACCAGGCAGACAGGACTGCGATGCAGATGAGCCCCAATGTGGTGCCCAGGATCATGCGGGTCTCACCCCAGACCAGGATCGTCAACGGCACCGGTTCAACCGTGCTTGGTGGCACCCAGGGGATCTCCATCTGGTTGACAACGGCCGACAACACCAGCGCCAGCACGACACCCAGCACCGCCCCGCACACGCCAAGCAGTGCGCCTTCGGTCACGAACAGGCGCCGAATACCGGCCCGCCGCAAGCCAATCGCCCGCACGGTGCCGATCTCGACGGTGCGTTCTACAACCGCAGTATTCATGGTATTGCTGATGGTGAACAGAACGATGCTGCCAATCAGGGCAAAAACAAAGCCAAAAATAGTGTCGAACATCTCAATAGTCTGAACATAAAAGGGATTCAGGGCCCGGAAGTCCAGCACCGCCAGCGGCTGGCTGGTGGAAAATCGGGCAATTATTGGCGCCAGGCGCTCCAGCGCCGCGGGAATCTGATCGGAATGGCGCAACTGGAGCATGATCGAGGTTACCTTGGGTTGTGATTTTCCATAAATCAGCTGCTGTACTTTCCCAAGATGCATCATCACGGATATTTCATCGAGTTCCTTGATGCCCTGGTCTTCGGCACCAATTACTTCCAGCGATGTGACATTCGGTGCGCCCCGGGCATTGACAACCAGCACTTCGATCCGGCGTGAGCTGGCCCCGACGCCGCCGGCCGCAGCTGGAGTTTCTTGCAGGCTGAGTTGGGCGATGTCGTCCGGAATCGTCTTGCCACTGGCCTTGTGCTCCGATTCGGGCTTGGGACAGCGGACAATATTCAACGCTTGACACAACTGCAGTACCCGGGCAAGCCCGGTTCCAACGACGGCGGCATCTGGCCCAGCCCCTTCCAACGCAGACGCTGGAGCCCTGGAGCGAAGACCAAAGTCGTTCCAGCGCCGCATGCGGTTGATGTCTTCGGCAATGAACCCGTTGCCGACGATGGTGCGGGACACGCTGGCCGCGTAATTACCGGCAATGCCGCCAAACTGGAGGGTCGGTGTGGCCACCAGAATCATTTTTTTCAGCACGGCATCGCTCTGTATGGCTGCCAGAATCTTGACGTAGTCGCTTATGGCATAGGCGGTCGGGTTGCCGCTGCCGTAAAGATAAAAGTCCCGGTGCTGAATTTGCAGATGACCGCCCCTTTGCACGTTTCTCGTGTGCATCTCGTACTTGATGTTGTCGCTGAAGCCGCCGAACAGGAGGATCGACGTGGAGCCGATCGCCATCGCCAGCAAGGTGGCCAGGGAGCGGCGCCGGTTGCGCAAGAGATTGCGTACGGCCAGGCTGAGCGTCATCATGGCACCGTCTCCTGGCCCTTGCGACGAATGCCGTGAATGGCACCGTCCCTAAGAAAAATCGTGTCGTCGGCGGCCTCGATCACGTCGGGATCATGCGACGAGAAAATAAACGAAACCTCATAACGGTCCACCATCTGGCGCA
>JAHFQQ010000224.1 GCA_023259235.1 Polaromonas sp.
TGATCTGGCGGCGGAGATGAACTATGAATCGGCCCGCATTGCCCGTGCTGCCTGCGACAAGTTCTCCACGCCCGGGAAACCGCGTTTTGTTGTCGGCGCGCTTGGCCCGACGCCCAAAACTGCCAGCATCAGCCCCGACGTGAATGATGCGGGTGCGCGCAATACCAGTTTTGAAGAACTGCGCAGGGCCTACTACGAGCAGACGGAAGCGCTGGTCAGAGGCGGGGCCGATGTGCTGCTGGTCGAAACGATTTTCGACACGCTCAACGCGAAAGCCGCGCTGTTTGCGATCGACGAATACTTTGAAAATTCTGGCGAACGCCTGCCGCTCATCATCAGCGGTACCGTGACCGATGCCTCGGGCCGCATCCTGAGCGGCCAGACCGTGACCGCTTTCTGGCACAGCGTGCGTCATGCCCGGCCACTGGCGATCGGACTCAATTGCGCGCTGGGTGCCGCGCTGATGCGCCCTTACATTCAGGAGCTGGCCAAAGCCGCGCCCGACACCTTCATCAGCTGCTACCCCAACGCCGGCCTGCCCAACCCCATGAGCGACACCGGCTTTGATGAAACGCCCGACGTCACCTCGCGCCTGTTGCGTGAATTTGCCGAAGAAGGGCTGGTCAATATCGTCGGCGGTTGCTGCGGCACCACGTCCGAGCACATCAGCGCGATTGGGCAGGCGGTCAATCTGGTGGCGCCGCGCCAGCGTCGGAGTTTTTACCGGGAAGCAGCCTGAGGCCCGGTACCGTCTCTCTGCCGGCTTTCCGGGAGTACTGCTAAAATGGCGGCTCCCAAGGAGCGTTGCAGCGAAACTCACCGTTTCGCCAGGCTTGGGGTAAACCGGGTTTCCTTGTGAAACACCTTTGCAACGACGCTCACCTTGATCCGAAGGTGATGCGCATGTCTCAAATCAAGAAACCTGTTTTCGTTCCTCCCATGAAGTTGTCCGGTCTGGAGCCGGTCACCATTGGCGCTGCCTGTTCAGTTGAGGACAGCGCTGACGCGCCCGCCCCCAGCGCCCAATCAGTTGGGGACAGGGCTGAAGGTCTGTCCCCAATCGCTTCATTTGTCAACATCGGCGAGCGCACCAACGTCACCGGCTCCAGGGCCTTTGCGCGCCTGATCCTCAACGGCGACTTTGAAGCCGCGCTGGTGGTGGCGCGCCAGCAGGTCGAAAACGGCGCGCAGATCATCGACATCAACATGGACGAGGCCATGCTCGACAGTCAGGCCGCCATGGTGCGATTTTTGAACCTGATTGCCGGCGAGCCGGATATTGCCCGCGTGCCCATCATGATCGACAGCTCCAAGTGGAGCGTGATCGAAGCGGGCCTGCGCTGCATCCAGGGCAAGGGCATCGTCAACTCGATTTCCATGAAGGAAGGGCTGGACGCTTTCAAGCAGCAGGCCAGGCTGCTCAAGCGCTACGGGGCAGCTGCCGTGGTGATGGCGTTTGACGAGCACGGCCAGGCCGATACCTATGAGCGCAAGATCGGCATTTGCGCGCGGGCTTACCACGTGCTGGTCGATGAGCTCGACTTTCCGCCCGAAGACATCATTTTTGACCCCAACATCTTTGCCATTGCCACCGGCATTGAAGAGCACAACAACTACGCGGTCGATTTCATCAACGCCACGCGCTGGATCAAGGCCAATCTGCCGGGTGCCAAGGTGTCGGGCGGCGTGAGCAACGTGAGCTTCAGCTTTCGCGGCAACGACCCGGTGCGCGAAGCGATTCACACCGTGTTTTTGTACCACGCGATTCAGGCCGGCATGGACATGGGCATCGTCAACGCGGGCATGATCGGCGTCTATGACGACCTGGAGCCGACGCTGCGCGAGCGCGTCGAAGACGTGGTGCTGAACCGCCGGCCGGACGCCGGTGAGCGGCTGGTCGAAATTGCCGAAACCGCCAAGAGTGGCGCCCGGGACGACAGCAAAAAATACGAGTGGCGCTCGCTGCCGGTGCGCGCGCGGCTGTCGCATGCGCTGGTGCATGGCATGAACGAATTCATCATCGAAGACACCGAGGAAGTCTGGCAGGCGATCAAGGCTGAGGGCGGCCGCCCGCTGCATGTGATCGAAGGCCCGCTGATGGACGGCATGAACGTGGTTGGCGACCTGTTTGGCCAAGGCAAGATGTTTTTGCCGCAGGTGGTCAAGAGCGCCCGCGTCATGAAGCAGGCCGTGGCGCATCTGCTGCCCTATATTGAAGCCGAAAAGCTGTTGCTTGAAGCCGCTGGCGGCGACGTGAAGACCAAGGGCAAGATCATCGTTGCCACGGTCAAGGGCGACGTGCATGACATTGGCAAGAACATTGTTACCGTGGTGCTTCAGTGCAACAACTTCGAAGTGGTGAACATGGGTGTGATGGTGCCGTGCCATGAGATTTTGGCGCTGGCCAAGGCCGAGGGCGCCGACATTGTCGGCCTGTCGGGCCTGATCACACCGAGCCTGGAAGAGATGCAGTACGTCGCCGGCGAGATGCAAAAGGACGAATATTTCCGCCTCAGGAAGATCCCGCTGATGATTGGCGGCGCCACCACCAGCCGGGTGCACACGGCCGTCAAGATCTCGCCGCATTACGAGGGGCCGGTCGTCTATGTGCCCGATGCGTCGCGCAGCGTGAGCGTGGCGCAAAGCCTGCTTTCCGAGCAGGCCACCAGGTACATTGACGAGATCCGGGCCGACTACGCCAAGGTCCGAACCCAGCACGCCAACAAAAAGCAGACGCCGATGTGGCCGCTGGCCAAGGCCCGCGCTAACGCCACGCGCATCGACTGGACCAATTACACCCCCCCCGTGCCCAGGTTCATTGGCCGCCGGGTATTCAAGAATTTCGATTTGACTGAACTGGTGAAGGTCATCGACTGGGGCCCGCTTTTTCAGACCTGGGACCTGGCCGGGCATTTCCCAGAAATTCTCAAGGACGAGGTGGTCGGTACCGAAGCGGTGCGCGTCTATGCCGATGCCAGGCGCATGCTCAAGCGTCTGATTGAAGGCCGCTGGCTCAGCGCCAGTGGCGTGATCGGCCTGTATCCGGCCAACAGCGTGGGCGACGACATCGAGATCTACACCGACGAGTCGCGCAGCGAAGTGGCCATGACCTGGTATGGCCTGCGCCAGCAGACCGAAAAGACCGCGGTTGACGGCGTCATGCGCCCCAGTCGCTGCATGGCCGATTTTATCGCACCCAGGGCGTTTACTCCTGAAATAATAGCTGCTCATGGAGATGATACGAGGGCGAAGAGCCTGAATGGCTTAAAAGTTCCAGACTATATCGGCCTATTTGCGGTCACCGCCGGATTGGGGGCCGAAAAGAAGGAGAAGTACTTTCAGGACGACCATGACGACTATTCATCGATCATGCTCAAGTCGCTCGCCGACCGCCTTGCCGAAGCGTTCGCAGAAAGCCTGCACAAGCGCGTGCGGCAGGACCTTTGGGGCTACGCGGCCGTGGAGTCGCTGACGGCTGACGAGCTGATTGCTGAAAAATACCAGGGCATCCGCCCGGCGCCCGGCTACCCGGCCTGCCCGGACCACAGCGTGAAAAAAGACATGTTCGAACTGCTGCGCGCCGATGAGGTGGGCATGGCGCTGACCGAAAGCATGGCCATGACGCCAGCGGCCAGCGTCAGCGGCTTTTACCTGAGCCATCCGCAAAGCACCTACTTCAGCGTGGGCAGGATCGGCGATGACCAGTTGCAGGACCTGGCGCAGCGACGTGGCGCCAAGGCCGAGGACTTGCAACGCTTGCTGGCGCCGAATTTATGAGAAGGCTGGGTTTCAGCAGCCTGCCTTGAGCACCCGCCGGTACTGCACCGCTTCGGCCACGTGCGTGACCTGCACCGCTTGTGCGCCCGCCAGGTCGGCGATGGTTCTGGCCACTTTCAGGCAGCGGTGAATCCCGCGGCCCGACCAGCCCAGCCGCGCCGCCGCGGTGTTGAGAAATTTCGCCGCCGCCGGATCAAGCTGGCATTGCGCATCAATTGCCCTGCCTTCCAGTGCCTGGTTGCTGCTGCCTTGCCGGGTGATGGCACGCTCGTGGGCCAGCACGACGCGGCTGCGGACGGCGTCGCTCGCCTCGCCTGGCGGTGTGTTCACCAGTTCGTCGGCCGCGAGCGCACCGACCTCCACATGCAGGTCGATCCGGTCCAGCAGCGGCCCGCTGAGTTTGCCCTGGTAGCGAGACACCTGGTCGGCTGAGCAGCGGCAGGCGCGCAGGCGGGAGCCAAGGTAGCCGCAGGGACAGGGGTTCATGGCGGCGATCAGCTGGAAACGGGCTGGAAACTCGGCGCGGTGCGCGGCCCGGGAGATGGTGATGGTGCCCGACTCCAATGGTTCGCGCAGGGCTTCCAGCGCCGCGCGCGGAAATTCAGGCAATTCGTCGAGAAATAAAACACCCCGGTGCGCCAGTGAAATTTCGCCGGGCCGCGGCGGCGAGCCGCCGCCCACCAGGGCAATGGCGCTGGCCGTGTGGTGTGGTGAGCAGGTTGGCCGCACCGCCCAGTGTTCAAGTGCAAAGCGCCCGCTCAGCGAGGCGACCGCGGCGCATTCAAGGGCTTCCTGCCTCGTCATGGCAGGCAGCAGGCCGGCAAAGCGTTGCGCCAGCATGGATTTGCCGGAGCCGGGCGGGCCCATCATCAGCACGCTGTGGCCGCCGGCTGCAGCGATCTCCAGCGCGCGCCGCGCCACCGCCTGGCCCTTGACATCGGCAAGATCAGGATAAACCGGTTGCCGCGGCGTTGACACCGACCCGATGCGGGACCAGCCCTCCAGTCCTTCCGGTGCTGCGCTGCCAGGCAGAAACTGGCTGACCACATCGAGCAAATGGCGCGCTCCGAAAATCTGCGCATCGGGCACCAGTGCTGCTTCCTGGGCGCTGCCTTCGGGCAGCACCAGTTTGGGCGGTCTGCCGGTGGCGTTGCCGGCACGACGGACCAGGGCCAGGCTCATGGCCAGGGCTCCCCGCACGGGCCGCAAATCCCCGCCGAGCGAAAGTTCGCCCGCAAATTCGTAGCCCACCAGCTTGCTTGCATCAACCTGGCCGCTGGCGGCCAGAATCCCCATCGCAATTGGCAAGTCAAAGCGGCCGGAATCCTTGGGCAGGTCGGCCGGCGCCAGATTCACGGTGATTCTCTTGTTGGACGGAAACTCCAGTCCGGTGTTCTGAATGGCGGATCGAACCCGCTCCCGGGCTTCCTTTACTTCGGTTTCAGCGAGCCCAACCAATGTAAAGCTGGGCAAGCCATTGGCCAGATGGACCTCGACGCAGACTGGCCGCGCCTCCAGGCCCAACAAGGCACGGCTGTGCACTAAAGACAAGCTCATTGAAGGCAGCTCCCGTTCAAATGCGTCAAAGTTGTGCATCCGTGATGCGTCAACCTGGTGCGCGGTGTATTTCTTATCTCTCTGCAGTCAACGCAGCCGTCCCGGACATGGCGGACTGGTGCGTTACGAGGGACTGGCACGGTACATGCTTGGAAGACCTCGTCCCATTTAACAACCTCGGAGCCCGCCATGATACCTAGTCCCGTCCAAGTCGCGCTCGCCGCTGTATTGGTTTTGTCCGGAACCGCCTTCGCGCAGACGGCTGCGCCGGCTGCGGAGCCGCAAG
>JAHFQQ010000225.1 GCA_023259235.1 Polaromonas sp.
GGGGTCTTCGATGCTGGCGACGATCCGCACCGCGCCACCGCAGTGGGCGCAGGTGGTGACGTCGATGGAAAAGACCCGCTTGAGCCGTTGCGCCCAGCTCATCGCACGGCGCTTCTGCTCGGGGCTGCGCGGCTCGTCGTGGGCGCTGACGTCCACCGGCACTGCATCGCTCGCAGGCCGCTTGCCGCGCCCCGATGGCGTCAGCTGCGCGCGCAGGTTTGCATTCGGGGCGAATACGCCGTGGAAGCGGGTGAGATGCGCGCGAGGTGGCGGGACCAGTGCCGCCAGCTTGGCGATGAAGTCCACCGCATCCCATTCGACATGCGTGGTCCCATTGCGCCACGGCGTCTTGAGCTGGTAACGCACCCTACCCTGCGGTGAGATCGACAGCCGCTGCTCGCTGATCGCCGGGCGCGTGATGTAGCGGCACAGCTTTTCGAGCTTGTGGCTCTCGTGTGCTTCCGCGGCCACGCCGGCATGCAGCGAGAAGCCGCCGACCTTGCCGGCATCGCCCTCCAGCGAGCCTGCGTCACCGGGCAATGTTTGCAGCGTGACGACCTTGCGGCCAGCGTCGCGACCGGTGGCGATGCGGTAGGTCATCGAACTCATCCGCAGCCCATCCATGCCGTCGTCGCTACCCGCGCTGTCGGACAGAAACACGGATTCGTCCTCGCCTTCCAGCCAGCCTTTGCGCGTCAGGTGCCGGCACACGCGATGCGCGATGGTGTTGGCCAGTTCCGTCAGTTGCGCCGATGTGGGGTCTCCTCGTTTTCAGTGCAATAAGTGACGGTACGCAAAGCTAGCACTGGCGCGGGGGTGGTCTGGGTAGACCGTTGATTTCATTGACTTTCCTGTTCGCTTTGTAAACGGGTATGGTGGCCTCCCACTTTTGAGGTTCACGATGCAGGGTTGGCACACAACGTTTTTGGGGATGCGTGGGCTCCCCCGCGATATCAGCGACTTCGAGATGAAGGCATTTTTCACCTTCGATGGTGCCGAGCGCGACGCAATCAATGCACGCCGAGGTGATTCCCACAAGCTTGGTCTGGCGCTCCATATTGGTTTCCTGCGCATGAGTGGGCGTTTGCTCGGTGCCTTTCGGGTAATTCCAGTAGCCTTGTGGCGCCACCTTGGCAACGAGCTTGGCATTGCAGCACCAGAAGTCGCCTCGCTGAGAGCCATGTATGAACGCGGGCGCACGCTATTCGATCACCAACAAGTAGCCTGCACGGTCCTTGGATTCCAGTGGATGAGCGAGCACCAGCGCCGCTCACTGGTACGTGAACTGCGCGACGAAGTGGCGCGCTGCGCCGACCGCGATCAGCTACTCGTGCGGGCGCGTCAATGGCTGTACAAGAACAAGCTGGTGATCGTGCACGAGCGGGCAATTCGGACACTGATTGCGGCGGCACTTGCCCAGCTTGAAGTTGAAACAGGCACCGCCATCGCCGCCAGCGTTGATCCAGCAACACTTGATCGCTGGCGAGCCTCAGTTTCAGAGCTGCGCCCAGATGGACAAACCCAGCAGAGTTGGCTATGGGCTGCACCGGCGAAACACTCAACCCGCCAAATCAGCGAGGTACTGGAGCGCATCGACCTGCTTTACACGCTGGACGTTCATAAGCACCTGGCAGACATCCCCGATCTCATCTTGCGCCGCTACGCGCGCCGACTTGTCTCCAGGCCGCCCTCAGCCGGAGCCAAGATCAAAGAGCCAGCGCGCACCGTGGAGGTCGCATGCTTTCTTCGGTATTGCCTGTTCACCACCACAGACCAGTTGATCCTTATGGTGCAGCGCCGGATCGCCGATCTGTGGCGTCAGGCTGCCGCCGATGTCCCCGCTACCGTCAATTGGGCCGCAATGTACAAAACGCTGCTCGGCGAACTTGTTGCCTTGAGCGCGCAAGGTGCGGTGCCAGATGCTGAGTTGCGTGCCCGTCTTGAAGCCTTGATCACCGAAACCCAGAAACGCAAACCACCGAGCAGGGCCTCCCTGGTCCGCGAGGGATTGATTGATGGAATTCGCCCCGTGCGGTCGTTGCTCGTCGCCATTGCAAAGCTGCCCTGGCAGGCCACCGGCGAGCATCCTGCCATCGAGTACCTTGCCAAGCTGCAAGCTTTATATCTCAAAGGATCCAGAAAGCTGCCAGTTGAAGTGGTGGCACCAAGTCTGGGAATGATCTGGCAGGTTTCGATCTCCAGCCCAGACCGGGAACGGGCGTTTCAGGCGTTGGAGGTGGCCACCCTGTTTGCCCTGCGCCGCGCGGTGCGCAATGGCTCGGTCTGGATTGAGCACAGCCTGAGCTTTCGGGGTCGTGCGCGCTTGTTCTTCACGGACGAGCGTTGGCAGGCAGAGTCCAAGAAACACTATGCCCGTCTATCGTTACCCAGCAAGGCTGCCACTTTCTTGAAGCCTTTGCTGGCCAGAGTAACTGCCGGTGTCGATGCGGTGGCCGCTGCAGCCCGCAGTGGCGTACTGCGCGTGGATGATGAACTCCATTTGTCGCCATTGCCCGCAGAGGACGAAGACCCAGAAGTGACCAAGCTGCGCGCGGCTTTGGATCACCGCATCGGTGAGGTTCAATTGCCGGAAGTGATTCTGGCCGTTGACGCCCAGGTGCGCTTTAGCTGGATCATGCTCGGACGTGAGCCGCGCTCTACCGACGAGCTGCTGATGGTCTATGCCGGCATCATGGCCCACGGCACCAGTCTGACTGCGGTCGAATGCGCGCGCATGATTCCGCAATTGTCTGCCACCAGCATTCGCCAGGCCATGCGCTGGGCGCGGGACGAACGGCGTCTGAGCCAGGCCTGCCAGGCTGTGCTGGAATTCATGCAGCGACACCCGATTGCCGCCACCTGGGGGCGGTCCGATTTGGCATCTTCTGACATGATGAGCATGGAGACCACCAAACGGGTGTGGCAAGCCCGGCTTGATCCTCGGCGCAACACACCTTCCATTGGAATCTACTCCCATGTAAAAGACCGGTGGGGCATCTTCCATGCGCAGCCCTTTGTGCTCAATGAGCGCCAGGCGGGCGTGGCCATTGAAGGTGTCATCCGCCAAGAAAAGCTGGAGACCAGCCAGCTTGCTGTGGATACCCATGGCTACACCGACTTTGCCATGTCACATGCCCGTTTGCTTGGTTTTGATCTTTGCCCGCGGTTGAAGGAACTCAAACAGCGCCACCTCTTTGTGCCACGCGGCACCAAAGTGCCCGCAGAAATCGCTGCGGTGTGCGAAGCCAATGTCGACGTCGCTTTGATCGAAAAGCATTGGGATAGTCTGGTGCACCTGGCAGCCTCGGTCATGAGCGGACATGCCAGTGCGGTGGCAGCTCTTGCGCGGTTCGGTTCTGCCGCCCAGGGCGATCCAATCTATGAGGCTGGCGTGCAATTGGGGCGGTTGCTGCGTACGGCGTTTTTGGCTGACTACTTTGTCAAGGACGCTTTCAGGAACGAGTTGCGCCGGGTGCTCAATCGGGGCGAGGCTGTTAACGCCCTCAAGCGCGCCATTTATACCGGCCGGATCAGCCCGGCGCAGGCCAAACGTGTCGATGAAATGCAGGCTGTGGCCGATGCGTTGAGCCTGATGGCCAACATCGTGATGGCGTGGAATACCTCACAGATGCAGGCGGTCCTGGATCGCTGGTCGAACCGCCGCCAGGTCATTCCACCGGAACTGATCGGGAAGATTGCGCCCACCAGGCTGGAGAGCATCAACTTGCGGGGTGTGTTTCGCTTCCCGGTTGACCGCTATGCTGACCAAATCCTGCCTTCGCGGCCAAATGCATCGATAACTGGCACCAATGGATGAAACCGACCACGGTTTGACGCCACGAATCGCAGATTTGAAAGTGAACACCCGAGTTCGACACCAAAATGCCGATTTCGCATTTTTGGTGAAGCCGCTTCCATGTGAATCAACGACTTATGCGCATTTTTGCGGAAGTTTTGTAGTGGCAACTGCATGAATGCTTTGTAGTGGCTCAATTGGGGTGTTGCGCTATACTTGCGGCATGTTCATCAAGCTCACCCGCTCCAAAAGCCGCACCTACGCCCAGTTGGTCGAGTCCTTCCGTGACGAGCAAGGTCAGCCTCGCCAGCGCACGGTGGCCACTCTGGGTCGCGTTGATGAGGACGGCGGCACGGTCGATGCCGTGCTGCGTACCTTGCTTCGTGCCAAGGGCCGCAGCGGCGTGGACATCACCACGCCCCAGGTGCGCTTTGAATCGGCCTTGGCGCTCGGTGATGTCTGGGCTCTTGATCAACTCTGGCGTGAACTAGGCTTTGACGCCCTGGCGGCGGTCTTCCGGCGTGCACGCTACACCACCCCCATCGAGCAGGCCATCCGTGTCATGGTCTTCAACCGCCTGTGCGATGCCGACTCCAAGCTGGGCACCCTGCGCTGGCTGCAAACCGTGAGCATGCCGGGAGTTGATGCCGACAAGCTCAGCCACCAGCAACTGCTGCGCAGCATGGATGCGCTCATGGACCACCAAGATGCCGTCAACGATACCGTGGCTCATCTGCTGCGCCCCTTGATCGATGAAGAGCTCTCGGTGGCCTTCTACGACCTGACCACCATCCGGGCGCAAGGCTTTAGTGAGCAAGGCGGTGATGTGCGCCGCTTCGGCATGTCCAAGGAGGGACTGATCGCCCGCCAGTTCATGCTGGGTGTGGTGCAAACAGCCGATGGCATGCCCATCCACCATGAGGTCTTTGCTGGCAACGCGGCCGAGGCGCCCACGCTGCTGCCCATGCTGGGCACCTTGCTCAAGCGCTATCCGCACATCCGGCGCCTGGTCATCGTGGCAGACCGGGGCCTGCTGTCGCTCGACAACGTCGCAGCCCTGTCTGAGCTGAAGCTGCCCAGCGGCCAGCCGATGGAATTCATCCTGGCGGTGCCGGGGCGGCGTTATAGCGAGTTCGCCGAAGTCCTGCAGGCCATGCAGGCCAAGATGGCCGACGCATCGTGTGAGGTCATTGAGGAAACCCGCTGGGGTGAGCATCGACTGGTGATCGCCCACGACCCCGTCACCGCGCAGGAGCAATCGGCCCAGCGGCAAGGCAAGATCGACGCATTGCACGTACGCGCTGCCGAACTGGCGGGCAAGCTCGATGCGCAAGACGATGGCGTGATGCGCCGCGGTCGCAAGCTCTCCGACAGTGGTGCCAAGGCGCGCTTCTTCCACGAGGTCAGCGACGCTCACCTCAGCCGCATCATCAAGGTCGACCTGCAGTCCGACGTGTTCACCTATGCGCTCGATACGCAGGCCCTGCAGCGTGCCGCACTCATGGACGGCAAGCTGATGCTGGTGACCAACGTGGCCGATCTCAGTGCCACCGAGGTCGTGCAGCGCTACAAGGCCTTGGCCGATATCGAGCGGGGCTTCAAGGTACTCAAGTCCGAGATCGAGATCGCCCCCGTCTTCCACCGTCTGCCCGAGCGCATCAAGGCCCACGCCAGCATCTGCTTCATGGCGCTGATCCTGTACCGGGTCATGCGCCAGCGCCTCAAACTCGCTGGCAGCCCGCTGAGTCCCGAAGCCGCGCTGGCCAGTCTGCGGCG
>JAHFQQ010000226.1 GCA_023259235.1 Polaromonas sp.
TTGACCGAGTACGACGCCGCCGATGCCGCGCGCCAGCGGTTGGGCTATCCAGACATCGCACCAGCATTGCTTACCCTGTCGGCACCGCAAGCGTTTGTACATGTCGAGCGCGTCGCCCGTGCGATGGGATGGGAGATTGTTGCCGATGACCCCAACGAGATGCGCATCGAGGCGACGGCGACCACATTGCTGTTCGGCTTCAAGGACGACATCGTCATCCGGGTTACGCCCAGCGGCAGTGGCAGTCGGGTCGACCTGCGCTCGCTGTCTCGCATAGGGGGCAGCGACTTCGGCGCGAATGCCAACCGGATTCGTGTCTTCCTCGAGAAGCTCGGGGCGGATGTGAGCGCTTGACGGTCGAATACGGCCAACCGGGGACGTACGAATCAAACTCTCCGCTTGACGTCGGGTACGTAGCAAGCGGCCACGCACGGGTTACCACGGCCTCGGGTGCCCCAACAGCGGACATTCGCTACTCAGCTTCCCAACCCCGCAAGCGGACCAGGCGTTGGCAAAGAAACCACTACTTTCCGTTATGAGGTGAGCTGTTTATATTTTTGTTTCTTGCGAGGCACACTATGCTAAAAATCTCCGTAGCCTCGCCGCCATCGCGTCAAGATTGCTCGTTTGACATTCCCAGATCGTCATTACGCCCCAGCCGTCAGCCCGAAGCCGCCGAACGGCACGGGAGTCCCTGCGCTGGTTCCTACCAATCTTGTTAGTCCAATAGTCGAGATTCGACTTTGGAAGCCTGCCATCCTTGCATCCCGCGTGCCCATGCCAGAAGCAGCCATGCACGAAAATGACCTTCTTCCGCGCAACGAACACAAGATCGGGGCAACCCGGAAGTGAGCGCCGATGAAGTCGGAATCGATATCCGAGGCGATGGACAAGCGAACGCACCGCCAACTCCGGATTACCGTCACGCTACGATAGACATGGCCCATTGGGACCCGGACCAGCGTTCTATAGGAAACGGACCATTGCCCGTCTAACGCGGCTGTAGTTCCTCGGCCAGTTTTCATCCATCTCATTCATGCAAAGTTGAAGAAAACTCAAGCAAGTTCCGAGAACTGTTGAGCACCCAAACAAGCTCCAATTTCCTCGGCCCCCGTGAATCGATCCAGCATCGAGTAAATAGAAAACCCATTTATATCTTTATAAATGCTATTAGTTATATAGCTGCAGGCGCTTTGCTGACGGCGGCTAGCAGCCAATTTCGTTATAAACCCAGTCATTCCCCCAACACCACGCCTTCGCGCCGCGGGTCGGCGCCGCCCAGCCACAGCGACGCTCCATGGGCCTGGCCGCGTGCGATGGCTTGCAGGCCGCTGGTCATGTTCATCTCGCGCACTTCGGCGCCGCGCGCCTTGAGCGCCTCGACGGTGGCGGGTGCAAAGCGGTTTTCCTCCAGCAGTGTCGGGCCGCCCAGTGAGCCGAAGTTGGGCAGGTCGATGGCCTGCTGCGGCAGCAGGCCCCAGTTCAGCACGCCGTAGAGCGTTTTGGCGGTGTAGTGAATGATCAGCGCGCCGCCCGGGCTGCCGGCGCTCATCACGAGCTGGCCGCTGGCCTTGTCAAACACCAGCGTGGGGGCCATTGATGAACGCGGCCGTTTGCCGGGCTGCACGCGGTTGGCCACTGGCGCTCCATTGGCGTCCGTGGGGGCGAAACTGAAATCGGTCAGCTCGTTATTGAGCAGAAAACCATCGACCATCTGGCGCGCGCCGAAGGCGTCTTCGATGGTGGTGGTCATGGCGACTGCATGGCCCCAGGCATCGACGATGCTGATGTGGCTGGTGCCGTATTCGGGTTGCCCGGCCATGGGCGCATAAGCGCTTTTCATGCCACCGGGGTTGCCGGGTTTGGCGGTCTTCATGCTTTGGCCGCCGGGCTGTTGCTGGATCAGTTTGGCGCGTTCGGCCAGATACACGGGGTCGAGCAGGCTCATCCAGCTGCCGCCCGGTGGCTGCACAAAATCGGGATCGGCCAGGTACTGCGCACGGTCGGCAAAGGCCAGGCGGGATGCCTCGGTGTAGAGGTACAGCCAGTCAGCCGACGGCGTGGGCGCGAGAGTGCCGTGGATGCCGCCCATGCCGGTTACCAGCGGCAGCGTCGCCGCGTTGGTGTTGTTCAATATGCCCAGGATCTGCCCGATGGCAATCGCGCCGGAACTGGGCGGTGGCATGCCGCAGATCCGGTAGTCCCTGGCTTGGGCGCGGTAGTCGTGGCAGATCGGTTCGCGTTTTTTGGCCTGGTAACCGGCCAGGTCGCGCAGGCTCAGACTGCCGGGGTTGCCTGGGTGGCCCCGCACCTTGCGCACAATCGCCCGGGCAACATCGCCTTCATACAAGGCTTTGGAGCCAGCGGCGGCGATCTTTTTCAGCACATCGGCCAGCGGCTGGTTGCGAAGGGTAGAACCCGTCTCAAGCGGCTCGCCGTTGGGCTGGTAGAAGTAGGCGGCGGCCACCGGGTCTTTCTTCAGGTACTGCTCGGTCTTGAGCAAGGCGTTGAGGCGCGCACTGACTTTGAAGCCGCCCTCGGCCAGCGTGATGGCGGGCACGAACAATTGCGCCCAGGGCAGCTTGCCGTACTGCTGGTGCGCCATTTCCAGCATGCGCACCGTGCCCGGCACGCCGACAGCACGGCCGCCGACCACAGCGTCGATAAACGCCATGGGTTTGCCGTCGGCACCAAGGAAGAGTTTTTCGCTTGCTGCCGCAGGGGCGGTTTCGCGGCCGTCAAAGGCTTCGACGGCCCGGCCGTTGTAATGCAGCAGGAAAGCACCGCCGCCCAGGCCGCTCGATTGCGGCTCGACCAGCGCCAGCACCATCTGCACGGCAATGGCGGCGTCAACGGCCGAGCCGCCGGCCTTGAGCACCTGGTAGCCGGCGTCGGTAGCCAGCGGGTTGGCCGCAGCAACGGCAAATTTCGACGCGGCCCAGCCGGGTTTTTCGGTGTAGCCCGAAGCGCCCTCGGGCTGCTGCGGGACGCTGTAGGTGAAGGGTGGGGCCGATGCGCAGCCTGCCGCCAGCAGGGTGGCCGCGAGCGCTGCGGCAACAAGCCGGGCGGCGCGGCAGTTCACTATTTGTTTAATAAAATCGGCCTTTCGCCCAATCGATCCGGGCATAAGCAGCTATCAGAAAAGTAGTATTCTGCGCTTGCGGCGGAGGCCGGCCTAACGCGGCGCCAGGCGGATCGCGCCGTCCAGTCGGATCACTTCACCGTTGAGCATGTCGTTTTCAAAAATGTGCTGCGCCAGTTTGGCGTAGTCCTGCGGCGTGCCCAGGCGGCTCGGGAAGGGGACCGACGCGGCCAGCGAGTCCTGCACTTCCTGGGGCATGCCGAACATCATGGGTGTGCCGAAGATGCCGGGCGCAATCGTCATGTTGCGGATGCCGTTGCGTGCGAGGTCGCGGGCGATCGGCAGCGTCATGCCGACGATGCCGCCCTTGGACGCGCTGTAGGCGGCCTGGCCGATCTGGCCGTCGTAGGCCGCCACCGAGGCGGTGGAGATCAACACGCCGCGCTCGCCGGTGGCTTCAGGCTCGTTCTTGCACATGGCGTCGGCAGCCAGGCGAATCATGTTGAAGCTGCCGATCAGGTTGACGGTGATGGTTTTGCTGAACACCGCCAGGCTGTGCGCGCCGCTTTTACCCACGGTCTTTTCGGCCGGGGCAATCCCGGCGCAGTTCACCAGCCCCATCAGCTTGCCCATGGAAACGGCCTTGGCAACCACCGCCTGGCCGTCGGCTTCCTGGCTCACATCGCACTTGACGAAGGCACCGCCAATGTCTTTGGCGATGGCCTCGCCTTTTTCAGCCTGCATGTCGGCAATGACGACTTTGCCGCCTTTGGCCGCCAGCATGCGTGCCGTGCCTTCGCCCAGACCGGACGCGCCGCCGGTGACGATAAATACTTTGCCTGCGATTTCCATGAGGTTGTTCCTTGAAGTTGAGAGGTTGAAAAAGAAGACTCGAAAACATGCTGGGTCAGGGCGCGGCCATAACACTCTGCTGCCTTGACGTTGACGTCAACGTCAATTATGTCCCATGCCAACAACCGGTAGGCGGCAGGCAAAATACTGGCCATGCAAATGCAAACTTTCTCCCATGAACCTGCCGCCGGACTGCGCGCTCGCGCAGCACTGCCGGTCGAGCTGCGCCGTGGCGCGTGGGCGCCATCGCTAAAAAACCCGTGCCATCTCCTGCTGATGCTGCTCCTGCACGTTTTGTTGCTGGCCGGTTGCGCCACCCCGCCCAGCGGCCCGGCCGTCGCGCCGCCAGCAGCGGCCATTGCGACGCCGAGGAAGCCTTTGAAAATTGGCCTGGCACTGGGCGGTGGCGCGGCGCGCGGCTTCGCGCATGTCGGTGTGATCGAAGTGCTGGAAGAAGCCGGCTTGCGGCCGCAACTGGTGGTGGGCACCTCGGCTGGCAGCCTGGTCGCCGCGCTTTACGCCAGCGGCAAAACCGGTGCGCAATTGCAGCAGGCCGCGCTCAATATGGAAGAGGTTGCCATCACCGACTGGATGCTCCCCGTTATTGGCCGCGGCGTGTTTCGCGGCGATGCGCTGGCCCGCTACGTCAATGACATGGTGGCCGGCCGGCTGATTGAAAACATGGCCATGCCGCTGGGCATTGTGGCGACCGACCTGAACAGCGGGCAGGCGGTGCTGTTCCAGCGCGGCGACACCGGCACCGCCGTGCGCGCGTCCAGTGCGGTGCCGGCGGTGTTTGTGCCCGTCAGGATCAATGGGCACGAGTACGTTGATGGCGGGCTGGTGTCGCCGGTGCCGGTGCACTTTGCGCGGCAGATGGGTGCAGATGTGGTGATTGCCGTTGATATCTCCAGCCCGCCCGAGGGCAACCCGGCCGGCGACACGCTGCAAATTTTGCTGCAGACCTTTGCCATCATGGGCAAGAGCATCAACCGGTACGAACTGAAAGATGCCGACGTGGTGGTGCAACCATCGCTCGCTGGCTTGAAGAGCGCCGATTTTTCGGCCCGGCAACACGCGATCGACGCCGGCCGGGCCGCGATGCTGGCGGCGCTGCCTGCATTGAAGGCCAGGCTGGCGGCAGGAGTGGCGCTGGCCCGCTAGCGTTTGCAGCGTGGTCCGCCATTCGCACCATCAGGGGTTGTTGATGGCCTTGAGGATGCCGCGCACCGCGTTGCGGCTGTGCGCGCCAAAATTTCCCATCAATTCCGCCAGGGCGCCGTCAAGACGTTCACGGTTGGCGGTGCTGCGACCGGCCATCTCGCTTACCAGGTTGATGCCGGACTCATTCACGCCAAAGTCAAACGACGGATCGGAGACGTAACCCTTGGGCAAGGCTGCCATCAGCGTCTGTGACAGCTTGGGCCCGTAGGCTGAAGATTGAGCCGACACGACATCGCGCAGATAGTTGTCCGACCACTCCGGGTAGTCGCGGTCCCTGGCGGGATTGCGCAGGGCCTTTTCAAGGGCAGTGTCCTGCTGGTTGCGCGCTGCGATTTGCAGCAGCCCG
>JAHFQQ010000007.1:0-1205 GCA_023259235.1 Polaromonas sp.
TTGGCCGCCAGCACGGTGGCAATGGCCGCCGTCAGCGTGGTCTTGCCGTGGTCCACGTGGCCAATGGTGCCGACGTTGACGTGCGGCTTGGTGCGTGCATATTTCTCTTTTGCCATTTCTATCTCCAGATAAAGAACTTGCCCGTGTACGGTTTAATGTCTGCACTGTGTTGCTGGTTCCATCACCACGGGCAGTGAGGGGCACACAATCGCAGACAGGAAACAGGGACGCCGCCTCTTTCAAGACGGACATCCGGAGTCAATTACTTGGCACGCGCAGCCATGATGGCTTCAGACACATTGCGCGGCGCTTCAGAGTAGTGTTTAAACTCCATGGTATAGGTGGCTCGGCCCTGCGACATCGAGCGCAGCGTGGTCGAATAGCCGAACATTTCGGACAACGGCACCTCGGCCTTGATGGCCTTGCCGCCACCCACCATGTCTTCCATGCCTTGAACCATGCCGCGACGTGAAGCCAAATCGCCCATCACGTTGCCGGCGTAGTCTTCCGGTGTTTCGACCTCCACCGCCATCATCGGCTCAAGAATGACCGGATTGGCTTTTCTGCAACCTTCCTTGAATCCAAAAATGGCCGCCATTTTGAAGGCCAGTTCGTTCGAGTCCACGTCATGGTAAGAACCGAAGTGCAGGGTAACCTTGACGTCCACCACCGGGTACCCAGCCAGTACGCCCGAAGTCACGGCTTCGCGAATGCCTTTTTCAACCGCTGGAATGTATTCTCGCGGTACCACACCACCCTTGATGGCGTCGATGAATTCGATGCCTTTGCCAGGTTCATTTGGCTCGATTTTTAGCACCACATGGCCGTACTGGCCCTTGCCGCCCGATTGACGCACAAACTTGCCTTCGGCCTCTTCGATCGTCTTGCGGATGGTCTCGCGGTAAGCCACTTGCGGCTTGCCGACGTTGGCTTCCACGCCAAACTCGCGTTTCATGCGATCGACGATGATTTCGAGGTGCAGCTCGCCCATACCGGCGATGATGGTCTGTCCCGATTCTTCGTCGGTCTTGACGCGAAACGAAGGATCTTCCTGCGCCAGGCGTTGCAGTGCGATACCCATCTTTTCCTGATCAACCTTGGTCTTTGGCTCCACCGCCTGCGCGATCACCGGCTCGGGGAACACCATGCGCTCGAGCATGATGATGGCGTCCGGATCGCACAGGGTTTCACCTGTTGTCACGTCT
>JAHFQQ010000007.1:1215-24811 GCA_023259235.1 Polaromonas sp.
ACTGACTTCCTTGCGGTCGTTGGCATGCATCTGCACGATTCGGCCGATACGCTCCTTCTTGCCCTTGATGGGGTTGAAAACGCTGTCGCCCTTTTTCAGGACGCCTGAGTAAACCCGAACAAAGGTCAACTGACCGACAAACGGATCGGTCATCAGCTTGAATGCCAGTGCTGAAAATTTTTCGTTGTCATCGGCCTTGCGAGTCACCGGCGCCTCATCTTCATCCGTTCCCTTGACCGGCGGAATATCAATCGGCGACGGCATGAATTCAATCACTGCGTCCAGCATGCGCTGCACGCCTTTGTTCTTGAAGGCGGAGCCGCAGTACATCGGCTGAATTTCGCTGGCGATGGTGCGCGTACGAATGCCGAGCTTGATTTCGTCTTCGCTCAGATCGCCTTCCTCGAGGTATTTGTTCATGAGCTCCTCCGACGCCTCGGCGGCGGCTTCAACCATTTTCTCGCGCCACTCCTTGGCGGACGCCAGCAGTTCAGCCGGAATCTCGCGGTAGTCAAACTTCATGCCTTGCGATGCCTCGTCCCAGATGATGGCTTTCATTTTGATCAGGTCAACCACGCCGACAAAGTGCTCTTCCGCGCCAATCGGGATCACCATGGGCACGGGATTGGCTTTCAGGCGCAGCTTCATTTGCTCAACGACCTTGAAGAAGTTGGCGCCTGTACGGTCCATCTTGTTGACAAAGGCCAGACGTGGCACCTTGTACTTGTTGGCCTGGCGCCAGACCGTCTCGGATTGTGGCTGCACGCCGCCAACGGCGCAGTACACCATGCAGGCACCGTCGAGCACACGCATGGAACGCTCCACTTCAATGGTAAAGTCCACGTGGCCGGGGGTGTCGATGATGTTGATGCGGTGCTCGGGCAGCGAAGTGTCCATTCCCTTCCAGAAGCAGGTGGTAGCTGCGGACGTGATTGTGATGCCACGCTCCTGCTCCTGCTCCATCCAGTCCATGGTAGCCGCACCGTCGTGCACTTCACCAATCTTGTGGTTCACGCCGGTATAAAAAAGGATGCGCTCTGTAGTGGTTGTTTTGCCAGCGTCAATGTGCGCGGAAATACCGATATTGCGGTAGTTTTGGATAGGGGTAGCGCGGGACATAAATTACTTTCAGTTCGAAATTACGAACAAAGACTTGTTGCCAAGACAGCTTTCATGCTTGTAGTGCGCGCCCGCCGACCTTGCACGGTACGCCTGGCCGACAAAATTGGGGTTGAACCGGCAAATCTCAAGGTGATCAGGGCACCTTGAGATCGCGCGGCAACTCGTCAAATCAGCGCGGCAAGCACTGCAATTGAAAAAATTAGAAGCGGAAGTGGCTGAACGCCTTGTTAGCTTCAGCCATGCGATGCACTTCATCGCGCTTTTTCATGGCACCGCCACGGCCTTCGGTAGCCTCCATCAGCTCATTGGCCAGACGCAGGGACATTGACTTTTCGCCACGTTTTTTCGCGGCTTCCTTGAGCCAGCGCATGGCGAGAGCCATACGGCGAACTGGACGCACCTCAACCGGCACCTGGTAATTGGCGCCCCCGACACGGCGGGATTTCACCTCGACCATGGGCTTGATATTGCCAATGGCCATATGAAAAGCTTCAAGCGGGTCTTTACCGGGATTCTTTTTTTCGATTTGCTCGAGCGCGCCGTAAATAATACGTTCTGCGACGGCCTTTTTGCCGCCTTGCATGATCACGTTCATGAATTTGGCCAGATCGACATCGCCAAATTTTGGGTCTGGAAGAATTTCACGTTTAGGGACTTCGCGACGACGTGGCATTTTTTCACCTCTTTGCTTCAGTTGGCATCGCTATTCAAGCGGCACCGCGAGGGTTATCAAAACCCTCACTTACTCGACCGGTGCAACCAATTTGCACTTGGGTCACTTCGCTCAAAACATCTGCCAGGATGAGTCAAGCACCTGTTTTTTCTGAAAAAGTCATGACAACTTTTTCTGGCGCGAACCGTGAAGTCCGAGCCAAGTGGCCTATTTGGCCTTTGGACGCTTCGCACCGTACTTGGAGCGCGACTGCTTGCGGTCTTTCACGCCCTGCAGGTCAAGCGAGCCACGAACGATGTGGTAACGCACGCCGGGCAGATCCTTGACACGCCCGCCGCGGACCAGCACCACACTGTGTTCCTGCAAGTTGTGGCCTTCGCCGCCGATGTAGGAGATGATTTCAAACCCGTTGGTCAGGCGCACCTTGGCGACTTTACGCAGCGCCGAGTTTGGCTTTTTTGGCGTTGTGGTGTAAACACGGGTGCAGACGCCGCGGCGCTGCGGAGAATTCTCCATCGCGGGGCTCTTGGACTTGATCTTTTCGACCTCGCGCCCCTGACGGACTAACTGATTGATGGTTGGCATTGGAAAACGTCCCTAAACGCTCGGAAAACTATAAAAACCTCTCCGCACCAAAAGCGGAAAAGCTTTCGAGTATAAACCGGATGGCCAGAAGGCTCAAGCAGTACCCGCCGACTGTTGTGATTTTCATGTAGCACAAAATGCAGCCTCTGGCGACCGGGTTGTTCTCTGGCTTCCCACGGCACAACAAAAAATTAGTCGAAGTTAGTACACACTACTTATCTTCAATGGATCAACAAACAATGATCAAGTCGGCAAGTTGCGTAATAATCCTGCCCTTTTGATGCCTCCCCCGTTACTTGATCCAGAGCCGGATGGAATCCCAGGCGCGCCCGAAAATACCGGCCTCCTCCACACTTTCTAGCGCCACCAGCGGCACATCAGCCACCGGCGAGGGGTTGTCACCCAGCATGACCTTGAGTGTTCCAAGTGGCTGGCCTTTCACAAACGGAGCGACCAACGGATCAGGCCGTGCCACCTGGGTCTTGATTTTGGGCGCACTGCCGGCAGCAACAGCCACCACAATGGATTCGGGCCGGCCCAATTTCACTGTGGCGGACTTGCCCTTCCAGACCGAAGGCTCGGCGACAGACTGGTTCGCATCAAACAGTTTCACATCCTCAAACGCGGTATAACCCCAGTTCAGCAGCTTTTGCGACTCGCTGGCTCGCGCGCTGTCGCTGCGCGCTCCCAGCACGATGGCCAGCAGGCGCCGCCCGCCCGGCGCACCGCCTGCTCCCAAGTTGGGAAAGTCGCGCTTGGCGGTGGCGATCAGGCAATATCCTGCAGCTTCAGTGTGGCCGGTTTTTAGACCATCCACCGTAGGATCGCGAAATAGCAGGGTATTGCGGTTGGTGTCGTTGGCGGCGGGCGTGCCGGGGTAACGGTATTTCTTGATCGCTGAATACCCTATGTAGTCGGGGAAATCGTGCATCAGTCGGGTAGACAGAATGCTCAGATCGCGCGCGGTCGTGGTATGGCCCGGCTCGGTCAGGCCTTCCGGATTCTTGTAACTGGTCGATTTCATGCCCAACGCCCTGGCCTGCTCGTTCATGAGTTGCACAAAGTGCTCGGCAGTGCCGCCCACGCCCTCGGCCAACGCCATGGTGGCGTCGTTGCCTGATTGAACAATCATGCCCTTGATGAGATCTTCAACCGGCACCTGCATCTTGGGGTCGATGAACATTCGCGAGCCGGGCATTTTCCAGGCGCGCTCACTCACGGCGAGGGTTTGCTTGAGATTGATTTTCCTGGCTTTGAGGGCATCGAACACCAGGTATTCGGTCATCAATTTGGTTAGCGAGGCAGGCTCCACCGGAGAGTCGATCTCCTTGGCCGCCAAAATCTGGTTGGCTGTGATATCCAGCAGCAGATAAGATCGCGCCGCTATCTCGGGTGGCTGCGGAACTTGGGCCTGCGCGGCTGGCGGCGCAGCGGAAAAAACCAGAACGGCGGCGGCGAAGCTGCGCAGGCCGACAAGGGCCTTGAGTGAACATTGCATGTGAGTTGGTCGGTAGGAGGCGGTCAAGGCGGAAGGGTGGAAGAAAAGGAATGGGAGCGCGAAAGCCTGAAAGGATTCAAAGGGCAGGCGAAGCGAGGTGGCGAATCACCAAGTTTTTCAGCAATGGCAATTGTCCATGAAAGAAATGGCCGATCCCGGGTGCAACCGTAACAGGGAGTGCCTGCGGCCTGGCCCAATCCAGCACCGCGGACAGCAGTACCGTGTCATCCTGCTCGCCGTGCACCACCAGAGTTCTGAAGTGTGCTCCCTTGTCAATCGGGGCAGCCTGCGCGCGGCTGACACTGGTGCCAACCAGCACCAGTTTTTCAATATTGCGGATCGGATGGAGGCGCTCGAAGGCGTGCGTGGTAACAAATGCACCAAATGAAAAGCCGGCCAGCGCCAACGCGATCTGATTTCCGCCCGCCGGCGCGGCGTGCTGCACCACCGCCAGAAAATCGTCCAGTTCGCCCCGACCCTCGTCGTGGTGGCCGGTACTGCCGCCCACGCCACGAAAATTGAACCGCACCGCCGTCCAGCCACAGTGCACGAAGGCCCGTGCCAACGTCTGGACCACCTTGTTGTCCATGGTGCCGCCGAACAGGGGGTGCGGATGGGCAATAACTGCCACGCCGCGGGAACTGTCAGCCGGCGCATCCAATGCAATTTCAAGTACGCCGACCGGGCCTTGAAAGCTTGACTTTCTGGTTTGGGAGTTCACAAGGGTGCTTTTTGGACAAATACAATGCTATGTAAAAAGGAGCTGACTATACCCGTAGTTAAAGGGCTGACGGCAAAAAATACAGGCCTTTTTTTGAAAACCGGGGCCGACTGAACTGGCATCGAAGGGCAGTTGAAGCTTTTATCCACGCACCAGCCCAAATAAGCTTCTGCCTCAGCGTCCCACGTGTGGCGGGATCAGCAAGCGCTCTACCACCTGGCCATTTTTAAGATGTGATTCGACAATTTCATCAATATCGCTGGCATCCAGATAGGTGTACCAGACGGCTTCAGGATAGACCACCACCACCGGTCCCGCCGCACATCGGTCCAGGCAGCCGGACTTGTTGACCCGCACTTTGCCCGGCCCAGCAAGCCCGGCGCCCTTGACCTGCGATTTGCAGCGGTCAAAAGCCTCCTGGGCGCGGTGGTTGGCGCAGCACGCCTCGCCGTTGCTGCGCTGATTCAGGCAAAAGAAGACATGGCGGTGGTAATAGGAGGAGTCGACGGTGGCTGTCGGGGGCGCTGATTTGTCTGACTGTGTGTCTGGGGGACTGGAAGAGGTCATGGGCCGATTTTACGTTTCGCCGGCCGGGCCGCGCTCGCGGCCAGAAAGCCACACCAGAACATAAAGTAGTGCTGCATAGGGCCAGAGCCAGCCCAGCCACTGCACGACGCCATGGAAACGGATGAAGCGGCCCTGTTCCCAGGTTTGCAGCGTTTGTGCAAAATAGGGGTCAGCCGGAGCCTGGTTGAGCAGCCCCAACTGAACCGCCAGTGCCAGCAGCGTCAGTGCGGCGGCGGCGCGGCGCGGCACGGCCAGCAGCAGCATGGCCAGCACCGCCGCGAGGCCCACGCCTGCCTGCACCGGCACATCGAACCAGGCCCAGGAATGCGGCGGCCCGTAACTGAGCGCGGCCGACAAGGCCGATGCCGCAATGCCCACCGCAATCATCACCCCCGCGAACGCCGCCCGCTGCACGAGCGCACGAATCACGCAGTAGCCCAGCAAGCAGGGAATGAGCGCCCCCAGCGCCACGCAAAGAAGCTCGGCAATCGGCACCAGCGGCTGCAGTTCCACTTCGCGCACCGGCATCCACTCCAGAAAAGGCGTATCGAGCAGCGCCTCCGCAAGCGCGGATTCCAGCCGCTCAAAAACCTGACCCAGGCCCATTGGCACCGCCGCGGGATATAGCAGCGCCGCGGGCCAGAGCAGCAGCAACACCAGCGCGCCCCGGGCATCCCGGGCAAACCAGCGCGCCCTGAAGCGGCTCCAGCGATCCACCACACCGGTTCTCTCAAGCGCCCAGGCACCGCAGGCGCCCATCCATGTACCCAGTGTATTGAGCGCCAGGTCGACATTGGACGGAACCCGCGCGGGCAGGTAGCTTTGCAGCGTTTCCATCGTGAGCGACAACAGCCCGCCGCTCACCACCGCCATGCTGATGGCCCAGGACACACGCCGACTGCGCAGCGCTGAGAGCGCCAGCAAAAAACCCAGCGGCGCGTATCCCAGCAGGTTTGCACCAACATCAAAGCCAGTCCAGTAGCGCGGCAGCGGCGCGGTCAAGAACCGCAGCGGCGAGATGCCCTGGTTGCGCCAGTCGGCAAAGGGGTACAGGCTGGCATAAACGATCAGGCAGACGCTTGCCAGAGCCAGCGGCCAGGCCACAGTGCGCTGCGCTGCCGGCATCGTTGAAGAACGAGTGAGTTGCCCATCCATGACATTTGCATTGAGACGGCGACAAACTTGCTAAAAAGGTTTGACCACCACCAAAATAACAATGAAAAGCATCAACAAAATCGGCACTTCGTTGAACCAGCGAAACCAGATGTGGCTGCGCGCGTTGCGATTTTTGTCAAACCTTGCCAGCACACGGCTGCAGGCATGGTGATAGCCTATCACCATCACTACAATGGCCAGCTTGGCGTGCATCCAGCCATTGCCTGGACCGAACCCGATGCGGTACCAAAGATACAGCCACAGGCCTGTCACGACGGCCGGAAAGGCCAGCAGCGTGGTGAAGCGCAGTAACTTGTGGGCCATCAGAAGCAGGCGCTCGCGTTCCGCTACGCTTTACGGCTGCACCATGGCCAGGTTCACAAAAATACGCGGCAGGTAAAAGAGTCCGGCAAACCAGCTGGCGATGAAAACAATGTGGAACGATTTGATCCAAAGCATTGCAACAGTGTAGCGTTGGCACTTTTTTACTACGTTTAAACATGGCCCATCCACTTCTCATGGTTTTATACGGAAAATAGCATTTTCTGGCGCCAACTGGATACCCCATTGTTTAAACACCGCGCACAATCAAAGGCGGCATGCGCAGTGGCCCCACCTAGGGTTTACACCTATCATTCTTGATCCAGATTAAAGACAGGGCTGAAAAAAATACCCACAATCTCTATGTCCGTATCGAGATGTTGCAATTATCGACGGGCGTATCCGGCAGCTCGATGGGTACTTTTAGATGCAACATAACATGGAATGAAAATCATGAAAAACCTGCGACTGGCTGCTGTTGCCGCTGTCCTGCTGACGAGCATGGCCCTATCGGCCCAAGAGAGCAAGCCTGGCATGTCTGCGCCTGAGGTGAATTACCAGGCCGGTTCATCGCCATTGGGTGATGTTCCCATGTACCAGAGCACGAACCCCAAAGCGCCGAAGATGACGCAGGCCGAGTTTGATCGCGCCCGCCAGATCTACTTTGAGCGTTGCGCTGGCTGCCACGGCGTGCTGCGCAAGGGCGCCACCGGCAAGCCACTGACACCCGACATCACCGTCGGCAAGGGTACGGACTACCTCAAGGTGTTCATCACCTATGGTTCGCCAGCCGGCATGCCCAACTGGGGCACCTCTGGCGACTTGACCGAGACGGAAGTGGACATGATGGCGCGCTACGTCCAGCAGGACCCGCCCGTTCCGCCGGAATACAGCCTGGCGGACATGAAGAAAACCTGGAAGGTCATCGTTCCTCCGGACCAGCGTCCGAAGAAGAAGATGAACAATTACAACATCACCAATATCTTCTCGACCACGCTGCGCGATGCGGGTGAGATTGCGTTGATCGATGGCGACTCCAAGAAAATCATCAGCGTTCTCAAGACCGGCTATGCGGTGCATATCTCGCGCATGTCGGCTTCAGGCCGCTACCTGTTCGTGATTGGCCGTGACGCCAAAGTCAACATGATCGACCTGTGGATGGAGCACCCCGACACGGTGGCAGAGATCCGCACCGGCCTCGAAGCGCGCTCGGTCGAGAGCAGCAAGTTCAAGGGTTATGAAGACAAGTACGTGATTGCCGGCACCTACTGGCCGCCGCAGTTCGTCATCATGAACGGTGATACGCTTGAACCCCTCAAGATCGTCTCCACCCGGGGCATGGTCGTCGGCACGCAGGAATACCACCCGGAGCCACGCGTTGCCTCCATCGTGGGCAGCCACTTCAAGCCTGAGTTTGTCGTGAACGTGAAGGAAACCGGCAAGACCCTGCTGGTGGACTATTCAAAACTCGACGCGCTCAAGATAACCGAAATCGGTTCGGCACCTTTCCTGCATGATGGCGGTCTGGATTCGTCCAAACGCTACTTCATGGTGGCTGCCAACAACAGCAACAAGATTTCGGTGATTGACCTCAAGGATGACAAGCTGGCCAAGTTAATCGATGTCGGCAAGATTCCGCACCCCGGCCGCGGCGCCAACTTCATGCATCCCAAGTTCGGTCCTGTGTGGTCCACCGGCGACCTGGGTGATGAGCTCATCTCGCTCATCGGCACGGATCCGGTCAAGCACCCGCAATACGCCTTCAAGGTCGTGCAGACCCTCAAGGGTCAGGGCGGCGGCGCACTCTTCATCAAGAGCCATCCCAAGTCCAAGCACCTCTACTCTGACACGCCTCTGAACCCCGATCCCAAGCTGTCGCAGTCGGTTGTGGTGTACGACATTGGCAACCTTGAAAAGGGTTACACCGTCCTGCCGATCGCCGAGTGGGCCGATATCAAGGACGACGGTGCCAAGCGCGTAGTGCAGCCGGAGTTCAACAAGGCGGGCGACGAGGTCTGGTTCTCGGTCTGGAGCGCCAAGAACAAGGAAAGCGCCATTGTCGTCATCGACGACAAGACGCTCAAGCTCAAGGCCGTGATCAAAGACCCGCGCCTGATCACGCCTACCGGCCACTTCAACGTGTACAACACGCAGCACGATATTTATTAAGCTGCCTTCTCCTTCTATAAACGCCAAGGGGCCTTCAAAGGCCCCTTGGCGCAACTGAAACAATATATGAAGACACTATTGGTTGCTGCCAGCGTTGCGTTGCTGGCGTTTGGCACACAGGCCGCCACACCGGAAGAAACCATGACCAAGGCCGGCTGCATGGCCTGCCATGCCAAGGACAAGAAATTGGTGGGGCCAGCGCTCAAGGATATTGCGAGCAAGTACAAAGGGCAGGACGTCACGGCCAAACTGATGGACAAGGTGCGCAAAGGCGGCTCTGGCGTCTTTGGCCCGATTCCCATGGCTCCCAACCCACCGGAAAAAATCAGCGACGCGGACCTCAAGGCGGCGGTGGGTTGGATCCTGCAGTTGTAAAGCAGCGGATCTCACGCCGCGCCGCGCTTTTCTTTGCAAGCTGCGCATTTGTCGTCGGTCCGGTAGCTGCGCAGCCAACGCACCAACCTGCGGGGGATCTGTACCGTCAGCATTGCGCGACATGCCACGGCGAGCAGCGGCTTGGCAGCACCGGCCCGGCGCTATTGCCAGAAAGCCTGGAGCGTCTGCACAAGGCCGAAGCAGAAAATGTCATCGCCACGGGACGGGTGGCGACGCAAATGCCCGGCTTCGGCAATATCCTGTCGGTCGACACCATCGCATCACTCGTGCAATGGCTTTACACGCCGGTCAGCCCTGCTCCTGTGTGGGCCGATGCGGACATCCGGGCGTCGCGCACGGAACTATCAGGCGCCGGGAACCTGCCAGCCAGGCCCGCCTGGGATGCCGATCCGATGAACCTGTTCGTCGTCATCGAAGCCGGCGACGATCCCGTTGCGCTGGTCGATGGCAACCGCTTTCAGATCATGCACCGCTTCGCAAGCCGCCATGCGCTGCATGGCGCGCCGAAATTCACGCCGGATGGACGCTACATATTCCTTGGTTCCCGTGACGGATGGATCACCAAATACGATCTGTGGAACCTCATCGTCGTCGCCGAGGTGCGCGCAGGGCTGAGCATGCGCAACGTGGCCATATCCGGAGACGGCCGCTGGGTCATGGCTGCCAACTCGCTGCCTCGCACGCTGGCGCTGTTCGATGCGGACCTGAATCTTGTGCGCAGTTACCCGGCGACCACACTGGACGGCAAAGCCAGCTCCCGGGTTTCGGCAGTGCACGGGGCCGCGCCACGGCACAGCTTTGTCGTGACATTCACTGACATTGCGGAACTGTGGGAGATTTCCTACGATCCCAAGGCCGAGCCCATCTACGACGGCCTGGTGCATGACTACAAGATGGGCGAAGCCATCGCCAAACCGGGCTATCTGGGTGTCCGGCGCACGCCGCTGGAGGAACCGTTGGGCGACTTCATCCTTGACGAGAGCTTTCGGCACGCGATCGGAACCGCCCGACCCAAAGGAAACGACGCGCCGCTGGCGCAGGTGATCAACCTGGATGTGCGGCGTCGCATTGCGAGTTTCCCCCCTGTCCGGCGCGCCACATCCGGGATCAGCCATCACGTTTGCCTGGAATGGCTCCGTAGTGCTGGCCATTTCCAATCGGGAGGACGGCACGGTGACCGTGCTGAACACGAAAACCTGGAAGGTCGTCAAGACTATCGCCACGGCCGGCGCGGGTTATTTCATGCGCAGCCACGAGCACTCGCCCTACGTATGGGCGGATTCCATGATGAGCACGGCAGCCCGGGACACGCTCACGGTGATCGACAAGCGCACGCTTGAACCGGCAGCGCTGGTGCGTGTACCTGGCCATTCCCTGGCGCACATTGAATTCACGAAAGACGGACGCTACGCCGTTGCCAGCCTGATGGAGACGGACGGAGCGATCATCGTCTATGACGCCACGACGCTGCAGGAAGTCAAACGCCTTTCGATGAGAAAACCGATCGGCAAATACAACGTGTGGAACAGCCTCGGACGATCCGGTGGAGTGTTGCAGTAAGGTTATGTTGGACACCGGGCGCTCTTACCGGGCCCCGTAACTCGCCAGGCGTTCCGGGTCAATGATGCGAATATCGCGCTTGTCGATCTCAATCAGCTTTTCGGCCTCCAGTTCATGCAGCACCTTGGAGAAATATTCAGGGGTCAATGACAGGCGCGAGGCAATTGTGGCCTTGCTCACCGGTAGTGATACCGTGAGAACCCCGTCCCCAGCGCCGTCTTCAATCTGAAGTTCCCGCAATAGATACCCGATCACACGCTGAATGCCGCTATGCAAAGCGCCAGACTCTATATCGTTCACCAGTCCATGCAGCCGCCGCGAAATGCCTGCCAGCATGCGAAGCGAAAACCGGGGATCGCTTTCAATTTCTGCCAACATGGACTGCTTGCTCACGCCCAGCAGCAACGTGCTGGTCAATGCCTGGGCGCTCAGGATGTAGGGTTTGCCGGTAAACATCAAGGCCTCGGCGAAGCTGTGGCCTGGCCCCACCAGTTCAATCACCTTTTCCTGCCCCGCCGGGGAGGTCGCAAAGAGCTTGACCTGGCCGGTCACGACCACGTGGAATTCCTCGCAAGGCTCTCCAACCCGGAAAACGATGTCACTCCGCATCAGGCGGCGCATCTGGCAACCCTGGGCCACACGGCTCAATTCCGTAGGCGACAGGTCGTTGAACAAAGGCAGCACCGCCAAAAACCGCGGGATATTGAATTCATCGACATTCATGGGGATAGGATTTCGTCTTGTAGGCACCCGTCGGGAAGGTGACCAGATTGTAGGAAAAAGGGTTGAGCCGACTTTCGTGCGCATTCTTGAAGTTGTTCAAGGAATCAGTCCGGAGAGCAGACTATGCTTGCAGAATACTGCATATGACGCCGCCAAGCGCCGGACACCCGTTCGGCGGTGGGGTTTTACCTGAGGAAACGATATGTCACAACCCGATCCAAATCATGCCTCGTCACACCCTGCGGACGATCCCAACGAACCCGTGCCGTTCATTCAACAACTGCTTGACAACCCGTTCCTGCTGTTGTTTCTTGGCGTCATGATTCCCATGATCGTTTACTCTCTTTGGGGCGTGATCGACATCCTGACCGTGCCACTCGCCAAGTAGACATCAACCGACCAAGCGAAATCACCAATAAAACCGAGGAGAAAAGCATATGAGCGCAATCTTGCCGCCGGCAGAACGGCTGTGGTGGAAACACCCACTTGATCGGGTGGAGGGCACTTGGATCGTGATCGCCCTGATCTGGTGCCTGACCATGTTCGCCATGATGGTTGGCTGGCATATCTACGGCAAGCAGAATCTGTCCACCGAGACCTACAGGACCACGCCGGAGCAGTACTCCAAAAAGGCCCAGGCAATGGTTGACAAATACACGGTGCGCACTGAAACCGACCAAAAGATCCCCGTGGTGGCGCCTCCTGCCGGTAGCGACGTCTATCTGACCGCCCGTCTGTGGAGCTTCTGGCCGATTCTTGAACTTCAAAACAACAAGACCTACCGCCTTCATCTCACTTCGATGGACTACAACCATGGTTTTTCGCTCCAGCCGGTCAATATCAACATCCAGATCGTTCCGGGGTTCGAGCATGTGATAAATATCACACCCAACAAGGCAGGGACCTATACGGTTCTGTGTAATGAATTTTGCGGTATCGGCCATCACACGATGGTGAGTCGCATTTACGTGAAATAAGGAGGCGTAAATGACTGCCATCACTACTTCTTACCGCACTTGCCCGCGTTCGGGGCTGCAGTTCGAATCACAAGCTGAAAAATTGATGATCGCCAATGCCGTCACGGCGGTGGTTGCGCTGCTGGTCGGCGGCATCCTCGCGATCGGAGTCGTGCTGACGCGCTGGCCCGAAGTGCACTGGCTGGCTGCCGACACGTTCTACATGGTACTGACCGCGCATGGCATCGACATGCTGATCTACTGGATGATCTTCTTCGAAGTCGCGGTACTGTACTTTTGCTCCTCCACGCTATTGCGCTGCCGCATCGCCACGCCAAAAGTTGCGTGGGTGGCTTTTGCGCTGATGTTGATTGGCGCAGTTGTGAATAACTACGCCGTATTCAAGGGTAGTTCAAGCGTCATGATGACCTCGTACGTACCGATGATGGCAGAGCCCGCGTTCTATCTGGGGCTGATCCTGTTTGCAGTCGGCGCGCTGATTGCCTGTTTTGTGTTTTTCGGCACACTGGTCATTGCCAAACGCGACAAAACTTATCAGGGCTCGGTGCCACTGGTGACTTTCGGTGCCGTCGTTGCCGCCATCATTGCGGTGTTCACCATCGTCTCTGGCGCAATCATTCTCATCCCGACTTTTTTCATGTCAATCGGATGGGTCAAGTCGGTTGATCCCCTGGTGTATCGCACCATCTGGTGGGCGTTTGGCCACTCGTCGCAGCAGATCAACGTCGCCGCGCACATTTCCATCTGGTACGCAGTGGCTGCCATCGCTTTTGGTGCCAAGCCCATGTCGGAGCGCGTGAGTCGCGGGGCTTTCCTGCTATACATCCTGTTTCTGCAATTGGCCAGTGCGCATCACCTGCTATCCGACCCCGGTGTCGGCACGGCCTGGAAAGTGGTCAACACCAGCTACTTCATGTATTTTGCCGTGCTGGCCTCGATGATCCACGGCCTGACCATTCCGGGCGCCATTGAAGTCGCGCAACGCAAAAAGGGGTTCAACAATGGCCTGTTCGAATGGCTGCGCAAGGCGCCATGGGGCAATCCAACGTTTTCAGGCATGTTCATCTCGCTGATCGGCTTTGGCTTCCTCGGCGGCATTTCCGGCGTGATGATGGGCACCGAGCAGCTCAACATGATCATTCACAACACCGTCTACGTGCCGGGTCACTTCCACGCCACGGTGGTGGTTGGCACCTCGCTGACATTCATGGCATTCACCTATTTCCTGATTCCGGTGCTGTTCAAGCGCGAAATGATCAATCCGGGTCTGGCCAAAATCCAGCCTTATTTGTACGGTTTCTCGATGTATTTCTTCTGTCTGGTGATGATGGGCGCCGGCACGCTTGGTGTCCCGCGGCGCCATTGGGACCTGAGCTTCAGCGGTGCGGCAATGGCTTATGAGTGGCCAGGCGCAGCTTACCTGCTGATGGGACTGGTCGGGATCGCCGGCGTCTCGGCCATTGCGGGTGGCGCCATTTATATTTATGTCACCGTCGGATCGATCCTGTGGGGACGAAAGCTTGACGCCGGCAGCAAGAGCGCCAGGTTCACTCCAATACCACCCACGGCACCTTCGGCAGTGGCGCAGTCCTACGGATCCGCCGGATTCGCAGCACCGGGCACGTTTGTGTTGGCAATGGTGTTCCTTGTTGCTTTCGTCTTGTACTATTTCATTAACTGGAAATACTTGTCTCAGGTCTGGGGCTTGAGTTAATCCGGCGAAGCGATGCGCGGGCAGTAATCCGCGCATCGCTGTATGCTGCGTTCTCGCGCCGCAAGGAAAACCAAACGATGAACGAGAAATCAGCCAGCACACGAACAGTCATGCGCACCGCCCGCGATATCGTCGGGTTGTTCAAGCTTCGCATCGGCTTCATGATCATGCTTACTGCCCTGGTCGGTCTGGCGGTCACGTCAGGCCCTTCACTGGGATGGCCGAAGTTGCTGACGCTGGCGCTCGCAGTGCTGGTGTCTTCGGCCAGTGCCGGTGCCTTCAACCAGTACCATGAACACGAAAGCGATCGCTTGATGGCCCGCACCCGCGGTCGCGCCTTTGTCACCGGGGCGCTGCCGCATACGCCTGCGTGGCTGCTGCTGATGGCAGTGATGCTGATCGTCGCGGTTGCAACCACCGCATGGGTTCTCAATCCGGTATCGGCTGCCTTTGTTTTTCTTGGCGCATTTTTTTACGCCATCGTTTACACAGTATGGCTCAAACGTCGCAGCTGGCTCAATATTGTGGTCGGCGGTCTGGCAGGCAGCTTTGCGGTATTGGCGGGGGCTGCGGCCGTCAATCCGCAACTTGGGGCTCTCCCGGTGTTGTTGGCCGTTGTCCTGTTTCTGTGGACGCCGCCGCATTTCTGGAGCCTCGCCATCGCCAACCAGGCCGAATACGCAGCTGCCGGAATACCGATGTTGCCGGTGGTAGTGGGTATCGCGCGAGCGGCGCACGTAGTCTTTTGGAGCACAGTTGCCCTGGCTTTGACTGCATTGCTTCCGGGCCTGTTCGGTGCAGGACCTGTCTATCTTGCTGGTGCGTTCCTGGGCGGTGGTTATTTCGTTTACAAAGCGTGGCTATTGGCGCAGGCGCCTTCGCGCAATACGGCAATGGGGGCATTTTTCGCATCGCTGATTCAGCTCAGCCTGCTACTTGTCGGTGCAACATTCGACAGTCTGTCGCTTTAATCCAAGCTGCCCGGATAGTTGCCATGCCTGACCTCATCAACACGCCGCGTGCGGCGGTGTACTCCATGGCACTGAACTTGGTGCTGGGCATGGCGCTTGCCGCCTTTGGTACCGGCCAGGTGTTCGCTGCAGCAGGTACCGAGGTGACGACGGCCATCGCCGACTCTGTCGATCTGGATCAGGCTGCTGCATTACGTCTGAGCCAGTCTGTGGTTGGCAAAACAGTACGCGATTTCACGCTGCAGGATCGCGAAGGTCGGCCTGTCCGCCTGTCAAGCTACCGCGGCAAGCCGTTGCTGGTAAGCTTTATCTACACCGGTTGTTTCCAGGTTTGCCCCGTGACGACACGCGCCCTGCAAAGCGCCATCGAGACTGGCCGGAGCGTGTTCGGTACGCGTCAGTTCAATGTCGTCAGCATCGGTTTTAACCAGCCCGCTGACTCGCCCCAATCCCTCCAGTCGTTTGCCCGCCAGTATGGAATCGATGCACCAAACTGGGATTTTCTCAGTCCGGACGCGTCAATCGTCGCACCACTCACACGTGAATTCGGTTTTAGTTACCAGGCGACGCCAGCCGGTTTTGATCATGTGCTTCAGGTGACGCTACTCGACGCCGAAGGGCGCATTTATCGGCAGATTTACGGTGCAGAACCCAGCGCGGAGGCCATTGGTCAACCGCTCAGGCAATTGCTCAACAGCACGCCGGTTTCGCAGCAGCTGCGACTGGATGACCTGATTGATCGGGTGCGCATCCTGTGCACCTTCTATGACCCCACGACCGGTCAGTATCGCGTCAAATACGATTTGCTCCTTGAAGTGGCGGGCGGAGTGACATTCGCGCTGGCGATGATCTGGTTCTTCCTTGCCGAGTGGCGAACACAGAGGCTCGCGCGTCGCAAACAGTCCCTGCAGACGAGATCCCGCGCGCGTGCCATCAATTCCCTTTCAGTCAACGTTGATATCGATCATTCCGCCGATACACACGCGCTGTAGCATTGGGGTTGTTGTCATTTGCACCCTTATTAAAGTCATTTCCTGTGCTTAATTTATTGCAGACCTTTGCCCAAAAAGTATTTCTCGCGATTGAAAAAATCTTCAACTATTTTTTTGGCGTCCAGCTCAATCCATTTTATTACCTCGGTGCGCTCACTTACTTTTTGCTCTGGATTGTCATTGCGACAGGGCTGTATCTTTACGCATTTTTTGAAACTGGCGTCGCTGGCGCTTTTTCCTCGGTAGAGGCGCTCACCTACGGCCAGTGGTACGTCGGCGGGGTGCTGCGCAGCGTGCATCGCTATGCCTCGGACGGACTGATTCTGGGCATGGTGCTGCATCTCCTCCGGCATTTCTCGTTCGACCGTCATCGGGGATTTCGCTGGTTTTCCTGGGTTTCCGGCGTGATGCTGTTGTGGCTGGCCTACGCATCGGGCGTCAATGGATACATGTTGCCGTGGGATCGACTATCGCAGTTTGTAGTCACTGCCACCACTGAGTGGTTTGACGTGTTGCCGGTGATCGGCGGCTCGATGACGCGCAATTTCATTTCCAACGCCAATGTCAGTGACCGTCTGTTTTCCTTGTTGTCGTTCCTGCATATCGGAATTCCCCTGGTTCTCATGGCCGTGCTCTGGATCCACACCCAGCGCACCCCCAGCGCCAAGACCAACCCACCACGGCCAATGATGATTGGCATTGTTTTGACCCTGATAGCGCTGGCAATCATCAAGCCCGCCGTCAGTCAGGGGGGGCAGGCCGACATGGCCACACTTCCCGCCTTCGTGAATTTCGACTGGTTTTATCTGCCGGTCTATCCGCTTATTGAACACTGGGGACCTTTGAAAACCTGGCTGCTGACGCTCGGTGCTACCTTGCTGCTGTTGGCGTTGCCGTGGCTGCCACCGCGCCGCCGCGGCAGCCAGCCCGAGTGGAGCATGGCGGTTCATCCAGACGAACGGATCGTTGATGTGCGCAGCGGCGAAACTCTTCTGGATGCCGGCTTGCGCCAGGGGTTGCAATTGCCTTTCGAGTGCCGCAATGGTGGTTGTGGCGTTTGCAAGGCGACCCTGCTGCACGGTCAAGTCCGTTTGGAGCCCTATCAGGAATCGGCCCTGACACCGGCGGAGCGGGCCGCTGGCAAGACGCTGCTTTGTTGCGCCGTGCCGCTGAGTGACGTCGAGATCGAATACGTTCCAGTCATCGACCCCAAGGCCCTGCCCATCAAACGGTATTCGGCACGGGTGACACGGCTAGACCTTCTCACGCAGGACGTGATGCGCCTGAGCATGCGCCTTGAGGACGGCACTGCGCTGCACTTTCACGCCGGCCAATACATCAACATCCTTCTTGACGACGGCGCCAGGCGCAGCTTTTCCTTCGCGGCTGCGCCACATGCCGCCGAGGAGATCGAGCTGCACGTGCGGCTGGTTCCGGGCGGCCGCTTCACCACGGAAGTGTTCACCCACATGAAGCTCGGTGACACGCTGCAGTTCGAGGGCCCGCTGGGCGCGTTCACCCTGCGCCATGACACCGACAAGCCGATCATATTTGTCGCCGGTTCGACCGGTTTTGCGCCGGTAAAAAGCATGCTGGAGCATGCCTTCCATAGCGGCATGAATCGTCCGATGATTCTCTATTGGGGTGTACGCAGCCGCCGCGATCTTTATTTGGGTGATCTGGCTGAACAATGGGCGCGCGAGCATGCCAATTTCACCTTTGTGCCGGTATTGTCTGCGCCGCTGCCAGAAGACCACTGGACCGGCCGCACGGGCCTGGTTCACGAAGCCATCCTGGCTGATTTTCCTGATCTTTCCAAACACCAGGTCTACGCTTGCGGTTCGGTGCAGATGGTGGAAGCCGCACAACCGGCATTCGTCAAACACGGCATTTCAACCGATGACTGCTTCTCTGATGCGTTCAACCTGACACCGCACAAGCCACTCGACGGCTCGCGCGCCGACATGGTGAAACTTGGGGGTATGAATGTTTGACAAACCGCTGCCGGTAGCGCTGCGCTACGCCCTGCAAGTGCTTTCCTATGGCGCGTTTGCCGCCGCGTTGGGCTATTTTTCCACTTCACCGTCGTATCGGCTACGGGGCGATAACGAAGCCATCGTCAAGCTCTCCTTCAGTCATTCCGCGCAATTGGTGAAACCGTGCCGCGAACGCAGCGACGCCGAGCTTGCCAAGCTGGCACCGAACATGCGCACCAGGATGGACTGCTCGCGCGAGCGCGCAGTGGTTTCGGTCGAGCTCGACATGGACGGCAAGGGCCTTTACCGCATCAGCACTCCGCCAACGGGCTTGCACAAGGATGGTGCCGCAACAGTCTATCGGCGCCTGGAAATTCCCGCGGGACGCCACCAGTTTCATGCCCGCCTTGCCGACGGTCCGGATGGTGCATTCACTCATGTCCATGATGCCACCATTGATCTGGCGCCCGGCCAGGTCGTGATCGTCGATTTCCTGAGCGGCAGCGGCGGTTTTGTGTTCACGCACCCATGATGCCGGGTAATGGCCTGCCTGACTTCCATCCTGCGCCGGGGCGATGAACGCCTGACTGGCACTTTCGATCACTTTTTTGCTCCGGCCAACAACCCGTGGCGCCATCTGGGCGCGCTGGCGTTCTTGTGCCTGGTGATCCTGGTGGGCAGTGGCATCCTGGCCTACGCACTCTATGACACCAGCGTTAGCGGAGCCTATGAATCGGGCCGGCGGCTGCAGCTCGATCCAATGCTGCTGGGTCGCCTGCTGCGCGGACTGCATCGTTATGCCGCCGACGGTTTCATTTTGCTGACCGCGCTACACCTGCTGCGCGAAGCAGTGCGGGGACACTTTTTGGGCGTGCGCTGGTTTTCATGGATCACCGGAATTCCCCTGGTCTGGCTGCTCTGGATTGCCGGACTCACCGGCTTTTGGCTGCTTTGGGACGAGCGTGCGCTGTTCAGCATGACCGCAACTGCGGAATGGCTGCAGGCGCTGCCCCTTTCCGCCGACCTTCTGGCACGCAATTTCCTGACGCCGGATGCGCTGAACGACCGGTTTTTTTCACTCGTCATTTTTGTTCATATCGGTGTGCCGCTGTTGCTGCTGGGCGGAGTGTGGGTCCATGTGCAGCGAATATCACACGCGCGCATCTGGCCGCCGTCCACGCTGACCATCGGCAGCCTGGCAATGTTCGGGCTGCTGGCGCTCGTTGCTCCTGCCGAAAGCCTGGGCCCCGCCAATACCGGTCATGTTCCCGCCACACTGTCCCTGGACTGGTTTTATCTTTTTGCGCATCCCCTGGTCGTGATACTTTCTCCGCAGGGCGCTTGGCTGCTCGCTGCGGTGCTCACGCTGGTGCTGGCCCTGATGCCGCTATGGCCGTTGCGCCCACACGCAGGCAGGGCGAGGGCGCCCGCGCGGGTTGATCTGGCCAACTGCAACGGCTGTGGTCGCTGCGCGGCCGATTGCCCGTTTGGCGCGGTGCTCATGATTGCACGCACTGACGGAAAACGCCATCCGCAGCAGGCCCTGGTCATCGCAGACCAATGCGCAGCTTGTGGAATTTGCGTGGGCGCCTGCCCGTCATCCACGCCATTTCGCCGCATGGAAGACCTCGTATCAGGCATTGAACTGCCCGACACCCCGGTCGCCACGCTGCGCCAGCAGCTTCGTCAGCGACTTGCCGCATTGACGGGTGCGCCAAAAATCATGCTGTTTACCTGTCGCCAGGCCGCCGGCGGACCTTTGTTGGCGGATGCCGCAACGGCCGTGATTGAGCTGGAATGCGCAGGTATGTTGCCGCCGTCATTTGTCGACTATGCGCTCAGGCTGGGTGCCCGGGGCGTCGTCATCGCCGGCTGTCGCGAGGCGGATTGCGAATTCCGCCTGGGTGACCGCTGGGTTCAGGAGCGCTTTGGCGGTGCGCGCGAACCTCGACTGCGTACCGACGCGCCACGTGATCGCATCGCAGTGGTCTGGTCGGGGCGCGACCACCAACTCATTCGCCGTACCATTGCATCGTTGCGGGCTGGCCTGACACTCTCCGCCCGGCCGCTGGCGATCGTTCCGAACCCCTTGCACGAGGAACACCATGCCTGATATCAACCTCCCGGCCTCGCTGGCGGCTGGCGGTCAATTTGGCGTTGATCGCCCCCGCAGCGACTCGTCAGCGCCGCGCTTTGATTTTGATCTTGCCATGCCGACAGACAGGCGCAGGCCGCTTGCCATCGCCTGGCTGGGCCTCGGCTTGATGGCGCTGCTGGCGGCTGGGCTGTTTTCGGTGCTGCTGGTGCTGTCACGCACTCCGCAACTGCAAACCCTCTTTCCGGTGGCAGACTTCTTTCGGGTCGCCCTGGTGGTGCACGTTGACCTCTCGGTGCTGGTGTGGTTTCTCGCTTTTGGCGGAGCCCTGTGGACCCTGAGCGGAACCCCCCGATACCAGTCAATGGCCTGGGGTGCCTTCGGCCTGTCAGCCATTGGAACAGCGGTGATGTGCGTGTCCCCCTTCGTCGAGCGGGCCACTCCGGTGATGGCCAACTATGTGCCGGTGCTGGACGGCCCGGTATACCTCTCGGGATTGATCCTGTTCGGTATCGGCATCGGCCTGCTGTGCCTGCGCTCGATGCTGGCAGTCGAACCTGTGGGTTCCGGTCTCAGCGGCGGTGGCGCGCTGCGCTTCGGCATGCGGGCCGCCCTGGTAACCTGCGCGGTGGCCGCCACAGCATTCGCCTGGTCGTGGATCGCACTGCCGCGCACGCTCGAACCCCGCATCTATTACGAGCTGGTTTTCTGGGGCGGCGGGCACGTGCTCCAGTTCGCCTACACCCTGTTGATGCTGGTCTGCTGGATCTGGCTGGCCTCCGCGGTTGGCGCACGCTTGCCACTGTCACCGCGGCTCGTTGTCCTGCTTTTCGCCATCGCCCTGATCAGTGTGTTCCTGACGCCGGTCAGCTATCTCGCTTATGACGTCACCTCCGTCGAACACCATGCGGCGCAGACCCTGCTGATGCGATATGGCGGTCTGGTGATTCCGCCCATCGCGTTTGCTGTGTTGTGGTCGCTGTGGCCGGTCCGCTCCGTGACCGCCGACAAGCGCCCGCTGCGGGCCAGCCTGATCGCATCGCTGGTCCTGTTTATGACCGGCGGACTCATCGGCTTCCTGATCACCGGCAGCAACGTGCGCATTCCAGCGCACTACCACGGCTGCATCGTCGGCGTGACGCTGGCCATGATGGGGGTGGTCTATCTGCTGCTGCCGCGGCTGGGTTTTGCCGCTCCAGGCTCGCGCGCCGCCGCCTGGCAGCCCTACGTCTATGGCACGGGCCAGATGATGCACATCATCGGCCTGGTCTGGTCCGGCGGGTATGGCGTGCAGCGCAAGGTGGCGGGCGCAGAGCAGGTGCTGCACTCGACGCAGGAAACGCTGGGTATGGGCCTGATGGGTTTGGGCGGTCTCATCGCCATTGTTGGCGGAGTGATGTTCGTGGTAATCGTGTTGCGGGCATTGCAACACCCGCGCACAAGGCAGGACCATGCCTGAACCGGTCCATCCGGAATTGACGCCCCCGGTATCCGGCAGGAGCTTGCAGGTGATCGGAACCGCTGGATCGGCGCTCGCGTTGGCCATACTGGGCGCGAGCATCCTGCTGCGCCTCACAACCTTGTTCAGCGAAGGCGGCCATCCGGTTTCCGCCTTGCCCGCCGGCATCGAAAGCGCGGTACGCATTCTGCACCGTCTGGCGGCATCGGGCGTGGCCCTGCTGGCGCTGTGGGCGGTCGGCCTGTGCTGGATGCGGCGACCGCTGCGGGCCAAGGCCGTGATGCCGACCACATGGATCGTGGCCGCCACAGTACTGCTGGCGGCCATTGGCCCGCTCACGCCCGGCTACCGGTTTACCGCGGTCACGGTCGCCAACGTCGTGGTCGGCACGGTCCTGCTGATGTCCTTCTGGTGGCTGCGCGAGGCCCTGGTCGCGATGCCAGCGAAAATTCGAAGCCGCGATCCGCTGCTGCTCCCGGCGCTGCTGGCATTTCTGGCGCATGTTGGCGTTGGCGCGGCAGCCAGCGCGCTGGAAATGCGCGGTATTCGGTGGGTTGCCTTGATTCACATGGGCTCGGCCGTCCTCGTCGTCGTGCTTGTCGGCGCGCTGTTGTGGGCTCGACACGGCCGGCCAACGTTGACCAGGCTGGTTGCCACGACGACCTTGCTGCTTGCCGCCCAGGCCGTCCTGGGCATTGTCCTGATGGGGCTGGACCAACGACCGGTGGGACTCGGATTCCTGCATGCCATGCTGTCACCGTTGCTGGCTGCCGGTCTCGTGTCGGTCGCCGTGCGGGATTCAACCGGTGGGCGGACCACGGAAGAAGGCGCGACATAATAGTGCGCTTCGGCATGAACTAAAAGCGCTGCAAGAATTCACCTGTTGGCGCGGCCCGGCTCCGAATCGCCGTCGCCTGTTTTGACTGCAACCCTCCCTTTCTCGCATTTTTCCTCTTCATGACCGCACCTTTCCCGCTATCCGCACGATCCGCCAATGCGGGCCCATTGCAGTTTCCGAAACGTCCGCATCGGCATGCGGTGCTGGCGGCCTTGACCTGCGGCACCCTGGCCTGCGCGCAGGCGCAAACACCCCCCGACACAACATCGGTCAAAGCGGCCGCGGAGACTCTTCAGACCGTGGTAGTCAGCGGTTCGCGCAGCGAGCAGCGGCGCGACGACTTGCCCGTGTCGATGGACGTGCTGGGTACCAGCGAGCTGGAGAACCAGCAGATCGGCGACATTCGGGACGTGGCCAGGGAGTTGCCCAACGTGTCCGTCACGCGCGCACCGGCACGTTTTACCGTTACTGGCGCGGGCAACGCCACCGGCCGGGACGGCAACGCCGGCTTCAATATCCGTGGGCTCGGTGGCAACCGCGTGCTGATGCTGGTCGACGGCATCCGCTTGCCGCGCAGCTATGTCAACGGCAACAACGCCTTCGGCCGCGACACCCTGTCGCTGGATCTGCTCAAGCGCATTGAACTGGTGCGCGGACCCAGCTCAGTGTTGTACGGCTCCGACGGCCTGGCCGGTCTGGTCAACTTCATTACCCATGAGCCGGAGGACTTCCTGACCACGCCTGACGGCAGTGCCAAGCCGCTGGGTGGCCGGGTGGCTGCTGCCTGGAGTGGCGACGACAACGGCCTGCGGCTGGGCTCCACCCTGGCAGGACGCGCCAGCGACACCGTGCAGTGGCTGCTCACCGGTACCGTGCATCGCGCCAGTGGCCTGGACAACATGGGCAGCAACGATGCCGCCAACGTGGATCGCACCACGCCCAACCCGCAGACAGATCGCGGGGGCTCGTTGCTGGGCAAGCTGGTGCTCAGGCCGGATACCTCGCAAAAGCACGTGCTGACGCTTGAGCATGTGCAAAAGGACGTCGCGTTCGAGCTGCTGTCCAGCCGGGTCAAACCGCCGCT
>JAHFQQ010000227.1 GCA_023259235.1 Polaromonas sp.
GAAGTCTCAAAATGCATCCGCCGCATCCCCGGCCTTGCTGGAAGGACGGTTTAGCGGCCGGGTCGAGTTCACTGATTTGATCCGTCAGGTCTTTGCCGTGGCTGCAGTGCAGGGATGGCGTGAAATTATTTTGTCTGATCCGGACTTTGAGGATTGGCCCCTGGGCGAGCGCAGCGTGGTCCAGGCCCTGAACGACTGGTCCAGAACCGGCCGCAAGCTCACGCTGCTCGCCGGAAATTACGATGAGGTGACGCGACGGCACGCGCGTTTCGTGAGTTGGCGGCAGACTTGGGCGCACATTGTGGAATGCCGTGCAAGCGCTAGCGTGTCGGCTGACGACATGAAGAGCGCCCTTTGGGCCCCCGGATGGAGTTTTGAACGGCTGGACCGTGTGCGCTGTCAGGGCGTCGCCGGGTCCGAGGCTGCGCGGCGCGTGGCATTGAGAGAGCGGCTTAATGAACGCCTGCTTAAAAGCTCACCCGCGTTTCCGGCGAGCACCCTGGGGCTATAGGCGACCTGTTGTTTTTTTGGTAATTCAGCGCTACAGCGCGATATTTAGCGTAATCCAAGGGTTTTCAGGGTTGTGTTTTCCAGCATATAATTTATGGCTGGGTACAAAGAAAGAGCTCGAGTCCTTTCCCAGGTCAGAACATAACTTGGATTTTGATTTAGGTTGCTTTTGACAATTTCCGGAAATTGTTTTCTTAATTCATCAAGGATCGTAAAAATGAACAAGTCTCTCGTTTTGGCAGCCATCATTACCGCTGTCGCCTTGGCCGCTTGCGGCAAAAAGGAAGAAGCGCCCGCGCCTGCACCTGCCGTTGAGGCACCTGCGCCTGCGCCCGCACCTGCTACTGAAGCCGCTTCCGCTGCTGTCGGCGCTGCCGCTACCGCTGTTGACGCAGCCAAGGATGCCGCTTCTTCTGCTGGCAATGCTGCCGCTGCTGCTGGCAATGCCGCCACTGCCGCTGGCAATGCCGCCACTGCCGCTGGCAATGCTGCCGGCGCTGCCGTTGACGCCGCCAAGGAAGCCGCGAAGAAATAATTCTTCCATGCTTCGCAAAAAAGCCGCCTTTGGGCGGCTTTTTTCATGCTTCAGCCGGGAGCGGAATCGATGATAGGTATTGCGCTGCTCTTGATTACATCAGGCACATTTTCAAACTTGGAGCCACGGTGTACCACTGACTGCGTCAGCCACCACGATGTCATCGCGCTGGCAGTGCAAAGCCTGGCACATTGCCGCTTGCGCCAGATCGGGGCGATTGTTTTGTGCGCTTAAATGAGCTGCCACTAAATGCTTGAGGCCGCCGTGCGCCACGGCGCTGGCTATGTTGCCTGCAGCGACATTGGATAAATGGCCATGCTGGCCGCCCACGCGCTGCTTTAAAAACGGAGGATAGCCGGACTGGCTCAGCAACTCGCTGTCATGGTTGCATTCCAGCAGCACCGCATCGCATGCCTTGAGATGCGCCAGCACATGTACCGTCGCATGCCCCAGGTCGGTCAGGATGCCCAGTTTCGCCGAGCCATCGGTGCAAGTGAGCTGCAGGGGTTCCCGGGCATCGTGGGGAACGGTAAACGGCGTGAGCTGCAATCCGCCCAGTGCGATGGGTTCTCCATCGCGCGCCGTTTGCAGCAAACCATCGAAATCCGGAGCGCCGAGTGCCGCGTGCGTTCCGTGGCTCATCCAGACCGGAATCCGGTAACGCAGGGACAGCGAACGGGCGCAACCAATGTGGTCGCCATGCTCATGGGTAATGAATACTGCATGGATATCGTCCGGCCGTAGCCCAGCTTCATCCAGGCGGTACGACAGCTGCCTGAGGCCCAGCCCGCAATCAACCAGCAACCGGAACGGCCGCGGGCCAACAGCCTGGACCAGCGTGGCATTGCCGGAGCTGCCGCTGCCCAGGCTCTTGAACCTTAACATCGGGCTGGAACTCGTGCGTCCCTGGCTTATTTCAGGTCGTCGGCAATCACGTTCACAATGCGCTGGGCATTGGCCGACGATTCGGGCACGCCCTGCTCATTGAGGACCGAGACAACGGATTTTTCGCCTTGGCTCTTGACAGTGATGCGGTATTTCAATGGAGGCACCGCGGCAGGGGTGCTGCTGAACAGTTTGCCGAAGAAGCCTGGTTTGCTCGCTTTGGTGTCAGGCGCGACATAGCGGACGAAGTAGATGCCCTGGCTGCGGTCGCGGTCCTCGACGGTAAAGCCGGTGCGGTCCAGCGACAGGCCAACCCGGCGCCAGGCACGATCAAAGCCCTCGTCAATCTGCACCACCGGCACGTTGTTGACCACGGCTGCGCGAGATGTCGGACTGTTGGCGCCTGCAGCCACGAGGACTTTTGATCGCTCCTGCGCCACGCCCAGCTTGACCATCAGACGGCGCAGGAATTCTGCTTCCAGTTCCGGGTCGCTCGGCCGTGGTTGCCAGATGGTGCGGCCGTCAAGTTCGCCAGTGGAACCCTTGCTGCCCGACGCAAAAACTTCCTCCATGCCGCGGTGGCTGATGAAGATGTCGGTACCGCCATCGGGCCGGCGTTCGAGGCGTGTGCGGAACTTGTCGCGCTCCGAGGTGGAGTAGACCGAATCGAACACCTTGCCCAGCGCGTTGCGGATGAAGTCCTGTGGGATCTTGGCGCGATTTTCGGCCCAGTCGGTTTCCATGATGCCCAAGTTGGCCTGGTCAAGGGTCAGCAAAAAACCATTTTCCTGCCAGAAATCACGCACCGGGCCCCAGAGTTTGTCCGCCGGCTGGTTGACGACCAGCCAGCGCTGGTTGCCGTCACGTTCGATTCGCGCGTCACCCACCGACGCGGCCGCGACTGGCGCGGCTTGCGTGGCCTGCCCGACCTGGTAGCTGCTGGCAGTTACTGCCGTGCCGGGCACGACGTAATGGCCTTCGCGTGTAAGTTGGGTTAAGTCGGGCGGGATTTCCAGCGAAGGGGCTTTGCCTCCATTGGATTTGTAGTCAATACGATCGCCCTCCACCATGTCCTTGATGGAGGAGCAGCCCGCCAGCAGGCTGATGGCCGCCAGCACAAGCACGGCGGTTGCGCTGCGGGCCTTCGGTGCGAAGAGGGGACGTTTTGGCATTGACTTCACTTGGGTTCCCTTAAAAATCAGATCAGGTCGCATACAGCCAGGGCGTTTTCCACGATAGCTTCGTTCGATGTTTCAAGCGGCGTCATGGGAAGCCGCAATGTGCCGCCACAAAGCCCCATCCGGGCCATCGCCCATTTGACCGGAATCGGGTTGGCCTCGACAAACAGGCTTCTGTGCAGCGGCAGCAGCCTTAACTGCAATTCCATGGCGCGCCCCGCGTCGCCCGCTACCGCGGCCACGCACAATTCATGCATGAGACGCGGCGCGACGTTGGCTGTCACGCTGACATTGCCCTGGCCGCCGCAAAGCATCAGCGCCACAGCGGTCGGATCATCGCCCGAATAAATGGCAAAGCCCTTGGGGGCTTCCCTGATCAGCCACTGCGCGCGTTCAATGTTGCCGGTAGCTTCCTTGATGCCCACAATGCCTGGAACCTGGGCCAGCCGCAGCACCGTGGCGTGGGCCATGTCGGTCACGGTACGGCCCGGCACGTTGTACAGGATGGTCGGCAGATCACCCACCGCCTCGGCAATCGCCTTGAAGTGGCGGTACTGGCCCTCCTGGGTAGGCTTGTTGTAGTAGGGCACCACCTGCAACTGGCAGTCCGCGCCGACTTGCCTGGCAAACCTGGCCAGCTCGATTGCTTCGGCGGTTGAGTTGGCGCCGCAGCCGGCCATGATGGGCACGCGCTTGTTCGCCTGCTCCACGGCGACGCGGATGGTTTCGCAGTGCTCTTGCACGTTGACGGTCGGCGACTCGCCTGTGGTGCCAACCACGCAGATGCAATCGGTGCCTTCGGCAATGTGCCAGTCCACCAGCTTGCGCAGGGAGGGGTAATCCACGCTTGCGTCTTCATGCATGGGCGTAGCCAATGCAACAATGCTGCCAATAATGGTTTTCATGTCTGGGTTGTGAAGTTCGCGGCCACGGTGCTGATCGGCTCCAGTATTCTGGAAGGCAGCTCCAGAAAGTCAAAGCTGCATTCTACCCAGAGCCTAAGGCAGTCCATATCTTGGCGGGCGGGAAAATTTCCGGCTGGAAGACGCGAACGAGTCCGGCCCGTCCGCGGCTTCGCGGACGGCGGCAATGCGCTGAATGAAGCGCGGCAGCGTTCCCTGTGCACCCTCCTGGAAACCATCTTCAAAAGCCACCACCCGCAAGTTCCGGCAGACCTCAAGCAGCTCGCCGGTGCGCAGCAAAAAATCGGAGCGGGCGGGTTTGCCGACCGTTTCGTTGCCTTGTGTAAAGGTCTCGTAAATCAGCACGCCGCCGGTTGCCAGGCTGCCCAGTAACGTGGGCAGCAGCGGTCGCCAAAGGTAATTGGTGACCACCACCGCATCAAACTGCCGGCCCGCAAACGGCCAGGGACCGGTTTCAATGTCGGCCACCACGGCTTCGCAGGCCGATTCCGGAATCGCTATGGATTCAATAGCTTCTCGTGACCGGTCTACAAGGGCTAGCCGGTGATTCTTTTCATAAAACCAGCGGGCGTGGCGACCCCGTCCACAGGCAACATCGAGTACCATGCCGCGGTCTGGCACGAGGTGCGACCAGCGCCGCACCCACGGGGAAGGCGCCGCCTGGCTGCCTTCGATGGCATCGGAGGGATTTGAAGAAACTATCATTTTAATAGCTGATCATGCTTATTCCAATTGGGCTACAGGCCAAAAAGTCTTGAAGAAATTTGTCAGGCAATCCTAAAAGCAGGCCCAGACCTGATTGGCCAGTGTGAACAGAAAGTCAGGGCGGATGTACAGGGCAAACACCGCCAGCAACGCGATGAGCACGAGTGCCCAGAGGGCAATCCTTTTGGTCAATTCAGGCTCCCTGCGGCAGTTTGCCGTGCCCGGGCTGTCCAGCCCGGGCAATGGGTGCTTCGCGAACCGGCAAATTCACCAATGCCGCAAACACGCCCAGCGCGATGGCAATGTACCAGACGATGTTGTAGCTGCCGGTACGGTCATACAGATAGCCACCAAGCCAGACGCCCATGAAGGAGCCAATCTGGTGGCTGCAGAAAATAAAGCCGCTCAGCATCGAGAGATGCTGAATGCCGAAGATTTGCGCCACCGCCGCATTGGTCACCGGCACCGTCGAGAGCCACAATAACCCCATCACACTGGAAAAAATGTAGACACTGGCCGGGCTGAGCGGCGCCGCCAAAAACACGCTGATCGCGAGGGCGCGGGAGAGATAAATCGCCGCCAGTATTTTTTTCTTGGCAATTTTTTGCCCCAGCACACCGGCGGCGTAGGTGCCAAATACGTTGAACAGGCCAATCAGCGCCAGTGCGTAGCCGGCCACCTGCGGCGACAGGCCCTTGTCCTTGAGGTAGCTCGGCATGTGAACG
>JAHFQQ010000228.1 GCA_023259235.1 Polaromonas sp.
TTTTTTCCGGTACTCTTTTTCATGCTCTTTTCCCGTCGATTCAGATTTTGAAATTTTCAGTGGCGATAGCCGGCTCAGCCTGGAAAACTACGCCGACCGCGGCTTTGCCGGCCGCACGACCAGGCTCACGCCGATCGCCGTGAGCGCCGTGCCCAGGATGGTGACCATGGTGATGGGTTCGCCAAACAGCAGCCAGGCCATCAGCGCCGTGGTGGGTGGCACAAGATAGAGCAAGCTGGTCACCGCAGTGGCCGCGCCGCGCTGAATCAGCAGGTACAGCAGTGAGCTACCCCCCAGCGTGAGTACCACCGCGGCCCAAGCCATGGCACCAAAAAATTCAGCGTTCCACACAATCGCCCCGGCTTCAAGCAATGCCAGCGGCAGCGTCACCAGCAAGGCCGCGCCCAACTGGATCACATTGGCGGTGCGCACGTCGGTGGGTTTCATGAAGCGCTTTTGGTAGAGCGTGCCCGCCGTGATACCCGCCAGCGCAAGCACCTCGCTGCCCAGGGTAAGCGCAGTGACTTCACCGCCAGTGCCAAACTTGCGTGAAACCACCAGCAGCAGGCCGCCCAGGCCCAGCACCAGCCCCAGCCACTGCCGCGAGGTGACCCGGGAGTGCGCTTGCGTTGAGCCGATCCACGAAAGCCACAGTGCCGTCAGCACCGGCTGCACTCCCACGATGAGTGATGCGAGGCCCGATCCCATGCCGCCCTTGATCGCCACCCAGACGCCGCCCAGATAAACCGCATGCATCAGAATTCCGGTAACCGCCAGATGCAGCCACTGCCGCGCTTCGCGAGGCCATACCGCACGCGCCAGCCGGATCCAGACCAGGAAGCAGGTAATGGACAGCGCATAGCGGATCGCCAGAAACGTCAGCGGCGGCGCGTAGGGCAGGCCGAATTTGGCAACGATGAAGCCAGTGCTCCAGATCAGCACAAACACGGCGGGCATGGCCCGAATCAGGGTATTGGTGGATGATGCTGAACTCACCGGCCACTCGCTTCGGGAAACATTCATTTGGCCCGCGCGCGGATTTCCGGAATGGCTTTTTGCAGGTAGTAACCCATCGACCAGACCGTCAGGATGGCCGAGATCCAGATCAGCCAGGTTCCCCACACGTGGGTATCGATTACGCCGAGCAGCCGGCCATCAAACAGCAAAAAGGGAATGGCCACCATCTGAACCGCGGTCTTGATCTTGCCGATCATGTGCACCGCCACGCTTTTGGTGGCGCCTATCAACGCCATCCATTCGCGCAGGGCGGAAATGGCAATCTCGCGGCCGATGATGATGAGCGCCACAAACACATCGGCGCGCTGCAAGTGCACCAGCACCAGTAGCGACGCGCTGACCAGAAATTTGTCCGCCACCGGGTCGAGGAAAGCGCCAAAGGCGGATATCTGATTGAGCTTGCGGGCCAGAAAACCGTCCAGCCAGTCGGTGGCGGCAAAGATCACAAACATCACCGTGGCAATCAGGTTGCGGTCAACCACCGGAATATCCAAATAGAAAACACCCACAATCAACGGAATCGCAACAATGCGGGTCCAGGTCATGATGGTGGGAACGGTCAGGAACATGATCCGATTTTGGCATGTGCGGTGAACGCCTCGCCGATGGGGCCGGCCGGGCCAGTAAAAATGCCCGCCATCGTTGCGCAAAAACGTCTTGATCCGGATTTCAATGCAAGGCGCGGTAGATTTCCTCGGCCAGTTCTCTGGAAATGCCGTCCACCGCGGCAATGTCTTGCGCGCTGGCCGATGCAATACCGCGAATGCCGCCAAAGCGCTGCAGCAGGCTGGCCCGCCGCTTGGGGCCGATTCCGGCAATATCCTCGAGGCTGCTTGAGCCTACCCGCACCTTGGCGCGCCTGGCGCGCATGCCGGTAATGGCGAAACGGTGCGCTTCATCGCGGATTTGTGCAATCAGCATCAGCGCCGCTGAATCGCGCCCCAGATAAATCTTTTCCCGGCCATCGGCAAACACCAGCTCTTCCAGGCCAACCTTTCGGCCCTCGCCTTTTTCAACGCCGGCAATCAGGCCCAGATCAAGGCCAAGCTCTTCAAACACCCCTTTGGCGACGGACACCTGGCCCTTGCCGCCATCGACCAGAACCAGATCGGGCAGCCTGCCTTCACCATTGCGCGCAGCCTCGGCCAGCTTGACGTAGCGGCGCTCAAGCGCCTGGCGCATGGCGGCGTAGTCGTCGCCCGGTGTGATGCCCTCGATGTTGAAGCGCCGGTATTCGCTGTTTTGCATCTTGTGCCCCGCAAACACCACGCAGGAAGCCTGTGTCGATTCACCGGCGGTGTGCGAAATGTCAAAACATTCGATGCGCAACGCGTCCAGGTTGTCCAGCGGCAACTCCAGCGCTTCGGCCAGCGCCCGGGTGCGCGCCTGTTGCGAGCCCTGCTCGGCCAGCAGGCGCGCCAGTTGCAGACCGGCATTTTTCAACGCCATCTCCAGCCAGATGCGGCGCTGCTCGTGTGGCTGGTGAACTGCGGTGACGCGGCTGCCGGCCTGAGCGGCCAGCGCATCGATCAACTCCTTGTCCACGGGCTCGCTGCACACCAGCGTGGGCGGTACCGGCGCATCAATGTAATGCTGGGCAATGAAGGCCTCGAGGATCAATGCCTCCAATGACTTTTCGCGCGGCTGACCGGCCGGCGCATCCGGCTCGGCGTCCAGCGCTGCAGCGTCGGTGGCGTGCTCGACATGCGTCGGAAAGTACGGCCGGTCGCCCAGGTGGCGCCCGCCGCGCACCATGGCCAGGTTGACGCAGGCCTTGCCGCCCTGCACTTTCACCGCCAGAATGTCGACGTCCACATCCCCGTTTTTGCCGCCGATTTCCATGGACTGCTGGTGCAGTATCTTGGACAGCGCCGCGATCTGGTTGCGCAGCTCGGCAGCCTGCTCAAACTCGAGCTTGTCCGCATGCGCCAGCATCTTCTGTTCGAGCCCGGTCAGGATTTCCTGCGCCTGGCCTTGCAAAAACCGCTCGGCATTCGCCGTGTCCTGCGCGTACTGCTCGACCGACACATAGCCCACGCAGGGCGCGGAGCAACGCTTGATCTGGTAGAGCAGGCAGGGCCGGGTGCGGTTGTTGAACACTGTGTCTTCGCAGGTTCGCAGCCTGAATACTTTTTGCAGCAGCAAGATGGTGTCCTTGACCGCCCAGGCGCTAGGGTAGGGGCCAAAGTAATGATGCTTTTTCTCGACCTTGCCCCGGTAGTAGGCAATGCGCGAGAACGATGCCGCCGTCGGCGCACTTCCCTCTTCCACTGGGCATGCCACCGTCACCTTCAGGTAGGGATAGCTCTTGTCGTCCCGAAACAGGATGTTGTATTTGGGGTTGAGCGTCTTGATCAGGTTGTTTTCAAGCAGCAGCGCCTCGGCCTCGGAGCGCACCACCGTGGTTTCCATACGCACTATCTTGCTCACCATGTGACCAATACGCGTGCCGCCGTGATTCTTCTGGAAATAACTGGTGACGCGCTTTTTCAGATTGCGCGCCTTGCCGACGTACAGCACGCCGCCTTCCGCATCGAAATAGCGGTAAACCCCCGGCAACGCGGGCAGTGCCGCCACTTCGCCGAGCAGTTGCGGATCGAATTCGTTGGCTTTGGTCATGGAAACAATAAGGCTGGAGTAGCGTATTGTGGACAATCCTTTCATGAATCGCAGCGCACAGTGGGATATTTTCTGCAAAGTCATCGACAACTTTGGGGACATTGGCGTGGCTTGGCGTCTCGCCGCCGACCTTGCATCGCGTGGCCAGCGCGTGCGGCTGTGGCTGGACGACGCCTCAGCGCTGGCCTGGATGGCACCGTCCGGATGCGAGGGCGTTCGCGTGCTGCCGCTGGTCGTGCCGCTGAACCTGGCGGATGCAGGCCTGGAACAGCAGCCCTGCGACGTGATGGTCGAGACTTTTGGCTGTGCCATTGCTCCTGACTTTATAGCTTACTACGTCCGTTCTGAAAGGGCTAATGGCATAAAACCTGTATGGATTAACCTCGAATACCTGTCTGCGGAGCCCTACGTCGAGCGCTGCCACGCCATGCCCTCGCCGGTGCAAGGCGGTCCGGCAGCCGGCTGGATCAAATGGTTTTTCTACCCCGGCTTTACAACGGCGACCGGCGGTCTGTTGCGCGAAGCTGACCTGGCCGGGCGACAGGCCGGTTTCGACCGCGCAGCCTGGCTGGCGAACCGAAACATTGCGTGGCGCGGCGAAGAAAGTGGCGAAAAGCTGGTTTCACTGTTTTGCTACGAACCGCCTGCCCTGGCCGTACTGCTGAAGCAATGGGCACAGCACGGACTGGCCGGCCAGCCCGTTCGCTTGCTGGTGACCGCCGGACGAGCCGAAAACGCGGTCAAGGCCATTTCAAGTAATGAATTTGACGCCCAGCCCAATAAGGCAGAGCATAGTTTGCTATCAATTTCATATCTCCCACTATTGACGCAAGCCGATTACGACCACTTGCTGTGGGCTTGCGACCTTAATTTCGTGCGTGGCGAAGACTCCGTGGTGCGTGCGCTCTGGGCCGGCAAACCGTTTATCTGGCAGATTTATCCGCAGCACGATGGTGCGCACCTCGCCAAGTTGCAGGCCTTTCTCGACTGGCTGCAGGCACCGCCCTCGCTGTGCGACTTTCACGCCATCTGGAATCAGGGCGCCGCCGGCCAGCTGGGCCGTGACGGCCCGCCGCCGGAGCTGTCGGGCTGGCAATCGTGTGCCCTCGCGGCCCGCTCCCGACTGCTGCGCCAGGATGACCTGTGCACCCAGTTACTCGGGTTTGTGGGAAAAAAACGTTAAAATACCAAGTTTTGTGGATCTGCCTGCCCGGGCTATCTGCAGCATTGGCCACATCATCTGGCACTTAACCCGCCGCGGAATCTCTACAACCGGAGTTATTCAGCGGCCTACCAATTCAGTAAAACCGCTATGAAAATCGCTCAGGAAATACGCGCTGGCAACGTCATCATGCAAGGCAAGGACCCGATGGTCGTGCTCAAGACAGAATACAGCCGCGGTGGCCGCAACTCGTCCACGGTTCGCATGAAACTCAAAAGCCTGCTGAACAACTTCAACACGGAAGTGGTTTACCGCGCCGACGACAAGATCGACCAGGTCATCCTGGACAAAAAGGACTGCACCTATTCGTACTTCGCCGACCCCATGTACATCTGCATGGACGAAGAGTTCAACCAGTACGAAGTCGAAGCCGAAAACATGGGCGACTCGCTGAACTACCTGCAAGATGGCATGGACCTTGAAGTGGTGTTCTACGACGGCAAGGCGATTTCCGTCGAAGTGCCCACAAGCGTGCAACGCGAGATCGCATGGACCGAGCCGGCCGTCAAGGGCGATACCTCCGGCAAGGTGCTCAAGCCCGCCAAGCTGGCCACCGGTTTTGAAATCGGCGTGCCGATTTTTGTGGCG
>JAHFQQ010000229.1 GCA_023259235.1 Polaromonas sp.
GGATGCATGCCTGGGAGATCGCTACTCGTTTTGCTGTTCCTAGTGTCCGGAAATCTGGCTGTTGCCCAGGCACAGCCTGTTCGTGACGCCACACGGGTGGAGTTGCTGTACTCGACCCATTGCATTGCCTGCCACAGCGCCCAGGTGCACTGGCGCGACAAGAAGCTCGCCACGAACTGGGCCAGTCTTCAGGCGGAGGTGCGCCGCTGGCAGCAAGCCTCGGCACTTGGCTGGAGTGACGACGACGTAGTGGAGGTGGCTCGCTACCTGAATGCCGTCTTCTACCACTATTCCGCCAAGGCGCCAGGTTGATTGCCCGCACCTGGCGGCCATCGGCGCCAGGATTAATAAACAACCACGACGAGCGATCAGCACTTACATCATCCAGGACGAAAATGATCAGCCCTTGACTCTGTGCGCGTTGCGCTCGCGATTCGATAAGGCACGCACGCTGGCAAAGATGGATTTTCAGTTTCGGGATATCAGAGCCAAGCTCGCGCCCGGTAAGTTGCGCGTTGCGTAATTACCCTCTAAAATGTAGATACTTCAACGTATATCCATAATGACCATGATAAACCTGCAAATTGCCAAATGGGGAAACAGCCTTGCCGTGCGTATCCCTGCTGACTATTTGCGCCAAATTGGCGCCAAAGAAGGCGACCAGCTGCAAGCCCATCTAGGTGCTGATGGCGCACTGAACCTGCGGCCGACTCGGTGGAACCGCAAAGCGTTTGCGCAGGAACTGGCCCGCAACAGCAAGACGCTGCCCATGGGTACGTCAGTGATGGAACAATTGCGCCAAGAGGCGCGCTACTGATGTTGTATGTTGATACCAGCGTGCTGGTGGCTCTGTGCACTAACGAGACCAGGACCGCTGATGTTGTCAAGTGGTATGCCGATTGCGCCCACGAACTGGCATCGGCTGCGTGGTGCGTCACCGAATTTGCCAGCGTCATGGGGCTCAAGCAACGCACCGGACAATTGACAGAAGAACAGGCTCAAACCGCATGGCTGCAGTTTGAGCGCATGTGTGCCAACGACTTGCAATTGTTGCCGGTGGAGGTGATGACCTTTCACAGAGCCGCCATGTTGACCATGGATGCATCCGCCGGGTTGCGCGCAGGTGACGCCTTGCACCTTGCTTGCGCCATGGTAGCCAAGGCACAAGGGATTGTGACTCTGGATGCCGTGTTGGCCAAAAACGCCAAACGGTTCAAGGTGAAGCCGGTACCGATTTAAAGAAATTAGGGTCACGGGTTTTTCCGTCAGCGAACAGCGCCCTGTCGGGTAACCACAAACGCTAAACACGAAAACCCGCCTAAACCGCCATTGCATAGTCATTGCATTCGCGCTCACATGTGGGTAGCTTGGAATGCCGGTGATGCCAAGCCCCCGCAGACACGAGAGAAAAATAGCTGTGTTTAGATCCGTGTTGCGGATGTCCAGATCGGCAGAACATCCCTGACTTGGATCTTTGCAAGGGGCGAGCGGCCAGATGCTTTGCGACGTGTCATGCTCAGGTGACAGATGAAACAGCGGACAGGGTGTCCGCGCTGGTGGCGCACTGGGCGCCGGTAATTGACCTTGACATAACAACTCCTCATAGTGGAGTTGCGTGTAGTGAGCACGGTCCTTTAGCCCCTGCGCGCTCTTTTTAGCGGCTGGTTGGGCCACGCCAAAAGCGCTGGCGTGAACGCCTGCCTGCTGCGCTGCCGGCGCGGTCAAACCGCACGGGTGCGCAGTGGCAAGCGCTCACGCGCCACGGCCGCGCAGTCAATGCCCGACGCGAACGTCAGAGACTGCAGCAGAAAAACAAAAAAGCGGCCTTTTTAACGGGCCGCTTTTTGTTTCCACATCTCTAACCGGTTGATTAGAAATGGTTTTTTCTGGTGGCCTGGGGCGGAATCGAACCACCGACACAAGGATTTTCAATCCTCTGCTCTACCGACTGAGCTACCGGGCCTGAGCCGCAGATTATATATCAGGGGGTAGTGCGCTCCAGCCGGGGGCGAGCCGAAATTCAGGAACTGCGCTTGCCGCGCGAAAGGTCCACGCCAAGCTGCTTTAACTTGCGATACAGGTGCGTGCGCTCCAGGCCGGTTTTTTCAGCGACGCGGGTCATGGAGCCGCCTTCCTTGGCGAGGTGAAATTCGAAATAGGCTTTTTCAAACTCGTCGCGCGCGTCGCGCAGTGGTTTTTCAAGCAGAAAACTCTGCGTGGCCTGAGGGCCCAGATCGACCGGCTCGGGCAACGCGCCGCCGGTCATGATGGCCTCCAGCGCAAGGTCAGCCGGCCGCGAGGCGGCGCTCAGCACGGCGGGCTTTCGGGCGATGGTTTTGGCCAGACCCTGCTCAACCGCCTTGAGCAGCTTTTGCAGGGTGATGGGTTTTTCCAGAAACGCCATGGCGCCAATCTTTGTGGCCTCCACGGCGGTGTCTATCGTGGCATGGCCACTCATCATGATGACCGGCATGGTGAGCAGCCCGCTGGACAGCCACTCCTTGAGCAACGTCACACCGTCGGTATCGGGCATCCAGATATCGAGCAGCACCAGGTCGGGCCGCGTGCGCTGGCGGGCGGCGCGGGCCTGCGCGGCGTTTTCGGCCAGCTCGACCTGATGGCCTTCGTCATTGAGAATTTCCGAGAGAAGGTCACGTATGCCGAGCTCATCATCGACCACCAGAATATTTGCCATGATTGAATTACTGCCCTGCCAATTGTTGATGTGGTTGCTGATGGCGGCGTGTTACAAGATGTGTTGCTACGCCACAACTACAAATGATAACGATACTTGAGCGCCTTGCACTGCGCCAGCCTCCACGCGGTTTGAAATATCGATGCGCGCGCCGTGTTCGTCGGCGATTTTCTTGACCACCGCCAAGCCCAGGCCGGTCCCCCTGACCTTGGTGGTGACATAAGGCTCAAACGCCCGCTTGAGAATGTGCTCGGGAAAGCCAACCCCATGGTCGCGCACACTCAGCCGCACGCGCCCGGCAGCCGGCAGGTACTCGGTCTTGACGATAACATGGCCGCCGTCCTTGCCCTCCTGGGCGTCCTGCGCGTTTTGCAGCAGGTTGTGCATGACCTGGCGCAACTGCTGATCGTCGCCCTTGATTCGCGGCGCATTGGGGTCAAGCTCGGTGGTAATTGGCACCGCTGCCGAATGAGCGCCGACGTGGTCGCCGAGGTAGAGCTGCAACACGTCAATGATGAGGGCGTTGAGGTCAACCGGCTTGAGCTCGGCGGCGGGCAGGCGGGCGTAGTCACGAAATTCATTGACGAGCCGCTTCATCGCATCCACCTGATCGACAATGGTCTTGACGGACTTGGTGAGCAGCACCTGCTCGGGCTCGCCGACCTTGCCCGTGAGCTTCATTTCCAGGCGCTCGGCCGACAGCTGGATCGGCGTCAGCGGATTCTTGATTTCATGCGCCAGTCTGCGCGCCACTTCACCCCAGGCCTTGGCGCGCTGGGCGGAAACCATTTCGGAGACGTCGTCAAACACCAGCAAAAACTCTTCAGTGCCAGGCATTTTGGCGCCGCGCGCAACCAGCGTAATGGCATTGTCGGGCGCGCCGGGCGCGGCGGCATGGAGTTCAAACGACTGCTGCCAGTGCTCCAGCGCATTTGGCGAGCTGTCGTTTAGCGAGGCGGCAAACTGGGCCAGCACATCCGTGGCAAAAGCCTGCAGGCCGGGCACTTCCCCAAGCGACTTGCCGTGGTAGGCGTCCAGCGGCACCCGCAAGATCCGCGCCGCCCCCGGGTTGCTGGACTGAATGCCGCCGCGCACGTCAAGCACGATCACGCCAGCCGTGAGGTTGTCCAGGATGGTTTGCAAATTGGCGCGCGCGGCATCGACCTGGTTCATGCTTTGCTGTACCGCCGAGCGGGCATCGGCCAACTGCTGGGTCATCTCGGCAAACGAACGGGTCAGGCCGCCCAGTTCGTCCTTGCCTTGCAGCGCGGCCTTGGGCGTCAGGTCACCCAGGGCAACTTGCCTGACGCCCTCGGCCAGCACCAGCAACGGTTTGGCGAGCTGGTTGCCCAGAATCACGGCCAGCAGCACGGCACCAAACACGGCCAGAAACAGGCTCAGCGTAAGCGTACCGATGTACATCTTGCGCAGGCCACCGCGCGCCAGAGCTCGCTCCTGGTATTGGCGGTTGGCCTCCTGAACGGCAATGGCATTTGCCACCAGACCGGCAGGCAATGCCCTGGTTACCTGCAAAAAGCGGGGGTCATCCAGCACACCGAAATTCGGGTTATTCACCAAGGCAATTGCCTTGACGTGCGGCGCCATGCCGGCCACGCCGGGCGTTGGGCGCGCATCAGCTGCCAGCGCACCGTCGCCGTCAGGCACCACTTCGTCGATCCCTTCGATCTGGGTGATGACACGCTGGCTGCGCACGCTGCGCAACTGTTGCGTCGAGGGGCGCTCGGGCTGGAGCACAAAGCGCGAGTCACCGGCACTTGCGAGCACCTGCCCCGATGCGCTCCAGAGCACCACGTCGCTGGCTGCGAGCTGGTCGCGCAGTCGCTCCAGCGCCAGACCGGCCATGGTATCCGGGGTTTCCGACAACTGCGTGGCAGCCTGGCGCGTTTTGTCGGCCAGGTCAACTGCCAATGTATCGAGTGTGGCGCGGCCAAGATTCAGGCCTGCCGCCAGCGCGCCTTCCACCTCCACGTCAAACCAGCTCTCAATCGAACGCGACACAAACTGGTACGACACCACATAAATCGTCAGGCCGGGCAGCAGGCCCACCAGCGCAAAAATAGCCGCCAGCTTGACCAGCAGACGGCTGCCAAAACGTCCGTGACGCAGGCGCAGCACCAGGCGCAGCACAATCCAGCCGATTACCAGCAATAAAAGCACCGCCATGGCCACGTTCAGCCAGAAAAGCAGCTCGAAATTGCGTTCATACAGCTGGCGGTTGCCGGTGGCCAGGGTCAGCAGGAACAACAGCACCAGGCCCATGGCCACCATGGCCACCATGCCCACCCCGACAGTCCAGCGAAATGCCGCGCTGCTCCTGATCGACGCGATATTCCCCGGAGGGCTCATCGAATGGCGCCTCCGGCCCCAGCGGGAGGGTGCGACGGCGACCCGGATACCTGCAGCCTGAGCTCTTCTTTCACCTGCGCATCAATGGTCCATTCCCGCTGTCCGGCCACGCCAATCTGAAACGGGCGCGGCAATTGCGACAGGTCCAGTCGAAAACTGAAGTCGAGCCGGTACGCTGCGTCCGGGTCCACCTCCGAGGACTCGG
>JAHFQQ010000230.1 GCA_023259235.1 Polaromonas sp.
CTTCATTGGCGGCGTGATGGAGCACATTGAGCAGGCCGGCGTGCATTCCGGCGACTCGGCCTGCTCGCTACCGCCGTATTTTCTTGGCTCTGACACCGTCGCCGAGATCAAGCGCCAGACTGCCGCCATGGCCCAGGCCCTGAATGTGGTCGGCCTCATGAACGTGCAGTTTGCGATTCAGCACATTGATGGGCAGGATGTGATTTACGTGCTGGAAGTCAATCCGCGCGCCTCGCGCACCGTACCTTTTGTCAGCAAGGCCACCGGAATCCAGCTGGCCAAGGTGGCGGCTCGCTGCATGGTCGGCCAGACGCTGGCCTCGCAGGGCGTGACACACGAGGTCACACCGCCTTACTTCAGCGTAAAGGAAGCGGTTTTTCCCTTCATCAAGTTTCCGGGCGTGGACACCATCCTCGGCCCCGAGATGAAGTCTACTGGTGAGGTGATGGGTGTGGGCAAGACGTTTGGCGAGGCCTTTGTCAAGTCGCAGCTGGGTGCCGGCACCCATCTGCCGAGGTCCGGGAAAGTCTTCCTGACAGTCAAGAACAATGACAAACCGCAGGCGGTTGAAGTGGCGCGCGCACTGGCAGCCATGCATTTTGAACTGGTGGCCACCAAGGGGACTGCCGCTGCCATTCAGGAGGCAGGCATCTCCTGCGCGGTCGTCAACAAGGTCACGGAAGGTCGGCCGCATGTGGTGGACATGATCAAGAACAACGAGATCGCGCTGGTCATCAACACCGTCGAGGAGCGGCGCAATGCCATTGCTGATTCACGGCAGATTCGCACGTCAGCACTGGCGGCCCGCGTTACCACCTTTACTACGATTGCGGGCGCTGAAGCGGCCATTGAAGGCATGAAATACCTGGACAACCTGAATGTGTATTCGTTGCAGGAGCTCCACGCACAATTGGATCGGTGCCGGGACTGATTCCCCGGTTGACCAAGCCGGATTTGCATTAAACTCGATTGCAGACTAATTAATCCGCCGCCAGGTGACTGGTGGCGGTTTCGCTTTTTCAGGACGAATAAATGGCAACCTTACCGATTACCAGGCTCGGCGCGGAAAAACTGAAAGCCGAATTGCACCAGCTCAAGACCGTTGACCGCCCCTGGGTCATCAATTCAATCTCTGAGGCCCGCGCGCAAGGCGATTTGAGCGAAAATGCCGAGTACGACGCTGCCAAGGACCGCCAGGGCTTCATCGAAGGACGCATCCAGGAAATTGAAAGCAAGCTGTCGGCGGCTCAGATCATTGACCCTGCGGCTCTGGAGCCCGGCAGGCGGGTCGTTTTTGGATCTACGGTTGAGCTTGAGGACGAGGCCACCGGAGAAACCGTGACATACCAGATTGTCGGAGAGGACGAGGCCGACCTGAAACTGGGCCTGGTCAACATCGGCTCACCGATTGCCCGCGCCCTGATTGGCAAAGACGAGGGGGATACGGCGGAGGTGCAGGCACCCGGCGGGATCAAGCATTACGAGATCGTGGCCGTACGCTATATCTGAACCGATGAGAACCCGCTTCAGCATGATGCTGGCCGCGCTCTGGTGGGGCAGCCTGACAGGTTTATTCGTGGTGGTTCCCATGCTGTTCCTGCATCTCGGGAGCCCTGCGGTGGCCGGTGCCATGGCGGCCAGACTCTTTAGCGCGCAAACCTGGCTCAGCACGGCCTGCATCATGTTCATGCTGCTGGCGCTTAACAAAAGAGGTGATCCTGCCCAGATATCATGGGGCAGTGGGGCCATGAAACCTGTCGTCGCCGGGCTGCTGCTGGCCTTGCTGGTGGAATTTGGCGTGGCACCGCATATCATCAGCGCACGCGCTGGTGGCGGCAATCTGAAGTTCTGGCATGGCCTGGGCAGCGCCATGCTGCTGGGCCAGTGGCTGTGCGCCGGCATTACGCTCTGGCGCCTGACCCGGCACACAGACAGCACTGGCTGATCCGCGGTCGCGCGGCCTTGCTTCCGTGCTTGTGTCGTGCTATCTTGCGTTCAAAGATGTAGAAGCAATCTACTGAAACCCGCTCAATTTTTGGATTTTGCCGGGATTGGACTCCATTGACAGGAGGCCTGCGCTCAGTACATCTTCGCCGGCGCTTGACTCAGGCTACATACTTGCCGCCGTTGATCGACAAGGTGATGCCGGTGATGAAACCCGCTTCGTCGGCAGCAAGAAAAATTACCCCACGAGCAATTTCTGCAGGGGTAGCCAGGCGGCCGATCGGCACGGACTTCAGGATTTGCGCAAGCACTTCGGGCGGCACATGGCCAACCATGGCGGTATCGGTGTAGCCAGGCGCGATGGTATTGGCCGTGATGCTGCGGGACGCACCCTCAAGCGCCAGCGATTTGGTGAAACCGATCAGCCCGGCCTTTGTCGCCGTATAGTTGGTCTGGCCTACCTGCCCCGCCAGCCCGTTGACTGAACTCATATTGATGATGCGGCCGAAGCGGCGCTCCCGCATGCCTTCAATCACCGTGCGGCACATGTTGAAACATCCGCCCAGATTGACATCAAGAACCTCGCGCCATTGCGCGGCTGTCATCTTGTGCAGCATTGCGTCACGCGTGATCCCGGCGTTGTTCACCAGTACTTCCACTGGGCCAAGTGCAGCCTGAACCTTGGCGACACCGGCTTCACAAGCAGCCATGTCAGCTACGTTCCAGGCAAAAACCGGGATCCCGGTGCGTGCAGCAAATGCCTCTGCCGCCTGCTTGTTGCTGCCGTAGTTGGCTGCAACGCGGTAACCTGCAGCGAGCAGCGCCTCGGCTGTGGCGGCTCCGATCCCGGCGGTGCCACCAGTGACCAGCGCGACTCGTCCCTTCAATTCTTGACCTGATTGCACATCTGTTCCCATAAAAATTCCTTCGTTGATAAATGAATCTGTTCGTCACACAAAGAGTACCCCCGCGTCATGACTTTAGAACGGACAAGTTGGGGGCGAGTTGCGCTGGATCAAATGCGTAACCCGGTTAGCCCCGGGGAAACAAGATTGCGACAGATCAGAGGGCGCAAGGCAAGCTACCGTAAACTGCCCAAATGGATGCAGAAAGCACTTTCAGAGCGACGGTGGATCCGACATGGGTCCACGCCCTGCAAGCTCGTCTGCAGACTGACACCGGGCAGCCGGTGGTACTGGTGGAAACGCATATCTCGTGGGTGCTGCTCGCCGGCCACCTGGCATACAAGTTGAAAAAGCCGGTCCGCTTGCCATTTGTTGACTTCAGCACACTGGCATTGCGCAAGTATTTTTGTGAAGAGGAGGTGCGCCTTAACCGCCGCCTGGCCCCTGCACTGTACGTGGGCGTGGTGCCAGTGTGCGGCACGCCACTGATGCCGCGGATCGGGGGCACTGGAGAAGCCTGTCGGCCAGTCGACTACGCGGTATGCATGCGGCGCTTCGCGTCTGGGGCATTGCTGAGCGAGCGGCTCGCTGAAGGGGGAGGGGGCCTGTTGCCAGAGCAGCTTGACGGTCTGGCACAGCGGCTGGCAGATTTTCACCGGGCCGCGCCGATTGCGCCGTCGGTTTCGCCTGCCGATGCCGGGGAGCAGGTGCTTGCGCCGGTGTTCAAGGTGCTACAGCAACTGTCGGCTGACGGCAACACACCACAGCTTGCAGCCCTGCGGGCTTGGGTTGATGCCCAGGCGCCTGCCTTGCGCATGGCTTGGCGCTTGCGCCGCACGAGTGGCGCGGTGCGCGAGTGTCACGGCGATCTTCACCTGGCCAATGCGGTGCTGATTGGAGGGCAGGCAATGGCCTTTGACTGCATTGAATTTGATCCGGCCCTGCGCTGGATCGACGTGATGAGCGATGTCGCCTTCCTGACCATGGATCTGGCAGCGCACGGCCGCAGTGATCTGGCGTTTCGTTTTCTCGATGCCTACCTGCAGCGTGCCGGTGACTACGACGGCGTGCAGGTGCTGCGCTTCTATGAGGTGTATCGGGCCATGGTGCGGGGACTTGTAAGCCGCGTCCGCACAATATCTGCCGGCGCAACCGCGGAGGTTGCAGGCCCTGATTATGTGGCGTATGCCCAGCGGCTGGTGCAGGCGGCAGGCGGAAAAGCACGCCTGTTGATTACCCATGGGTTATCCGGGTCGGGAAAATCGACCGTGGCCGGACAACTGCTCGAGGTGGCGGGTGCCATTCGCGTGCGGTCCGATGTCGAGCGCAAGCGGTTACACGGCCTTGGCGCACTCCAACAGTCTGCCGGACTCGCCCTGGATCTCTATACGCCAGAAGCGACCCGGCGCACCTTTCAGCGCTTGAAGGAATGCGCGCGCACCGCGCTGCAAGCCGGCTTTCCGGTGATTGTTGATGCGGCCTTCCTGCGACACAATGAGCGCATGGTCTTCAAGGCAATGGCGGACGGGTTGGGTGTACCGTTCGCGATCTTGAGTTGCCAGGCAACCGAATCGCAGCTCCGCCAACGGATAACCGACCGCAGCATTAAGCGCAATGACGCTTCCGAGGCAAACATTGCCGTACTTGAACGTCAACTCGCAAGCCATGAGCCCCTGGACAGCGACGAACGCGCCAGTACACTGGAGATTCGCACCGACGGATTCGTGGATGCAGCGGGGCTTTGTGTACGCTGGTTTTCTCAGGTATGAGCGGTATACCATGCAGGAGCCGACCAAAAATCAAACCTCTTGACGTAAATCAACCCGTTATTTTTTAAATGAACGATCCTTGCCACCATGAACACACTTGATAAAAACTCCATGCATTCCCTGAAGACTTGGCTGCTTGCTCGGGAAGCTGAGATGCTGGCCGAAATCGAAGCTGGGCAAAAAGCTATCGATGTTTCTGCAAGCTCGGACATGAGGGAGGTCAACGACCTGGAAGACCAGGCAAGCAAACGCGAGCGCACAACAGTTCAGGACGCCGAGGTGCAGCGCGACAGCAACGAGCTCGCCGATGTGCGTGCAGCGCTTGGCCGGTTGACCGATGGAAGTTATGGCACCTGCATCGATTGCGGCCAGCCAATCGAACTCCAGCGATTGGTGGCCATGCCTGCAGCCGCCCGCTGCCTCGCATGCCAAACCCAATTCGAGGTTCGTGCCATTCCGGCCTCATTGACGACTCGGTCTTGAGTTGGAGGCGGGGATGGGGCTTATGAATCCCTGATTCAGATTTGATTAGAGTAAATAGGTTTTACAGTTAACATAATATACATCGTGGAACATACAATCAAGCTTCCAAAGCTGCCCGTTCTGCCCGAAAATCCC
>JAHFQQ010000008.1 GCA_023259235.1 Polaromonas sp.
TGGCCGCAGTGCGGGTGTTTGAAGGCAACAGGGTGCTCTATGCGCCGGGCAAGGCCAGCAATGCCGGCGGCGTGGCTACCTCCGGCCTGGAGATGAGCCAGAACGCGATGCGCCTGTCCTGGTCGCGTGACGAAGTCGATGCCCGCCTGCTGCAGATCATGCGCGATATCCACACCGCCTGCCTGCGGTACGGCCGCCGCGAGGATGGCACGCTCAGCTATGTCGACGGCGCCAACCTGGCCGGTTTCGTCAAGGTGGCCGACGCCATGCTGGCGCAAGGCGTGGTCTGAGGGGGCGCTCCCGACACCAGGCAACCGTGTTCGGCCGACCCGTCGCAGCAGCATCAAGTATCTGCAAGCGCGCTGTTGATGCGCTGGCGCCGAACGTGCCGGATTGACCGCTGGGTCTCTCGTGCTGCCGCACACCAACGGGAGCCAGCGCTGGCAATCTGCTACCCTCGGCCGGATGCGCGCTTCTGTCTCTCCCACCCCTGAACTTTCTTCAACCACGGCGGCTGGCGCGTCCGTGCCCATGGCACCAACGCTGGTGGTACTGATCCTGTCGATGCTGCTCGGCATCCAGCCTGTCACCACCGACCTGTACCTGCCCGCCCTGCCGGCGCTGACCCGGGATCTTGGGGCAAGCATGCCCGCGGCGCAGCTCACGCTGAGCGCGCTGCTGCTTGCCTTTGGCACCTCGCAACTGATCTGGGGCCCGTTGTCTGACCGCTTTGGCCGCCGCCCCATCCTGCTGTGGGGGCTGGCAGCCTATACGCTGGCATCAATTGCCAGCACACTGGCGCCCTCGATGGCGCTGCTGATTGCCTGGCGCGTGGTGCAGGGCGCGGCCATGGGCGCCGCCGTGATGTGCGCGCGCGCCATCGTGCGCGACCTGTACCTGCCCAGCGAAGGCGCGCGCATGATGTCCCGGGGCCTGAGCGGCCTGGGCGTGCTGGCCTGTGTCGGTGCGCCGCTCGGCGGCCTGCTGTCAGACCTTTTCGGCTGGCGCGCAGCGCTGATGGCACTGGCCGTGTTTGGCGCCTGCACGCTGGCGCTGGTTGTCCTGCGCTTCGAGGAAACCCTGAGGCAGAAAAACCTCCAGGCACTGCGCCCGGCCACGCTGCTTCGCACCTGGCGTGGTATTTTGGGCAACCCTACGTTTATGGCATTTTCCGCGCTGTCCGCGGCATCTTATGGCGGATTGTTTACCTTTCTGGCAAGCTCATCGTTTGTTTTCATCAATGTCCTGGGACTGACCAAGACGCAATATGGCCTGGTGATGTTCTCCATGAGTTTTTGCTATCTTGCGGGCACCGTTGTCTGCCGCCGCCTGCTGCCACGCTTTGGCGTGCGCAAGTCGATCGCGGTTGCGGGCTGCCTGAGCCTGACTGGCGGCACGCTGATGGGTGCCCTGGCCTGGGCCGGCGTACGCGGCACGTGGGCGCTCGTGCTGCCGTTTTACCTTTTCATGCTTGCCCATGGCGTGCACCAGCCCTGCAGCCAGAGCGGTGCTATCGGGCCTTTTCCCAAGTCAGCCGGCGCCGCCTCGGCCATGAACGGCTTTTTGATGATGGCGGTGGCCTTTGGCATGGGCAGTTGGCTGGGCACCCACATGGATGGCACGGTGCTGCCGCTGACCCGTGGCGTATGGTTCTGGAGCGTACTGATCGCCGCCCTGGCCTGGAGCGTGGTCCAGAAACATGGAGAGCCAGCCAGTGAAATGCGTGGGGGCTGAATACATTGCCATCGCGGGCCCCACCGCGTCGGGAAAAACCGGGGTCGCCCTGGCGATTGCACGGCATTACCCGGTTGAAATCATCAGCGTTGATTCAGCACTGGTGTACCGTGGCATGGACATCGGAACGGCCAAGCCCGCGCCTGCCGAACTGGCTGCCGCACCGCATCACCTGATTGACATCCGTGATCCGCTGCACGCCTACAGCGCGGCGGAGTTCGTGCTTGATGCCCGGCAATTGATTGACGGTATCCGCGCGCGCGGCAAGCTGCCGCTGCTGGTAGGCGGCACCATGCTGTACTTCAAGGCGCTGTTTGACGGACTCGACGCCATGCCCGGCGCCGACGCGGCGCTGCGTGCCGCTCTGGCCGGCGAAGCCGCCGCCAAAGGCTGGCCTGCGCTGCATGCCGAGCTGGCCCGGGTGGACCCGGTGACGGCGGCACGGCTCGCTCCCAATGACTCGCAGCGCATCTCGCGGGCGCTGGAGGTATTCCGGCTGTCGGGTCAGCCACTGTCATTTTTCCAGCAGCGCAGTGCTCCTGAAAAGATAGCTGCCGATAACCGGAATCAGGGGGCTGAAGCCCTGATTTCTCTTGAACCTTCGGACCGCGCCTGGCTGCATGGCCGCATCGCCGCGCGCTTCGACGCCATGCTGGCGGCAGGTTTTCTCGACGAAGTCAGAGCCCTGCGCGCGCGCGGCGACCTGGCACCTGATTTGCCATCGATGCGCTGCGTCGGCTACCGCCAGGCGTGGGAAGTGCTCGACGGCAGCAGCCCGATGAAGGATCTGCGCGACAAGGGCATCGTTGCCACGCGCCAGCTCGCCAAGCGCCAGATCACCTGGCTGCGCTCGATGCCGAAGCGCCATGTGGTGCCCTGCGACGAGCCCGACCCAACGCGCAAGGTGCTGGATCTGGTGAAAGCCCGAACAGAAGCCTTCCGATGAGCCTGCAAATCAGAAACCTGGCCAAGCGCTATGGCAACGCGGTGGTGTTCAGGCAGGTCTCTCTGGACGTGGCACCCGGCGAGTTCGTGGCGATCATTGGCGAGTCGGGCGTCGGCAAATCGACGCTGCTCAACTGCATGGCCGGACTGGACCGTTGGGACGAAGGGTCGGTCACGCTCCATGGCGCCGACCTGGGTGCGCTGGGCGACGACCAGCGTGCCCTGCTGCGGCGGCGCCATATCGGTTTTGTGTTTCAGGCGTTTCATGTGCTGCCGCATCTGGATGTGGCGCAAAACGTGGCGCTGCCCTTGCTGCTGCTGAACCAGCCCGACGACGCCCGGGTGCAGGCCTTACTCGACGCGGTTGGCCTCGCCGGCCTGGGCCGGCGCCTGCCGCAGCAGTTGAGCGGCGGGCAACTACAGCGGGTGGCGATTGCGCGCGCCCTGGTGCACCGCCCCAGCGTGCTGCTGGCCGATGAGCCGACCGGCAACCTCGACCCGGGCACTGCCGCCCGGGTGATGGACGCGCTGATCGCCCAGACCCGCGAACACGGGGCATCGCTGGTGCTGGTGACGCACTCGCAGGCCGCCGCCGCCCGGGCCGACCGCAGGCTGCACCTCACGGCGCAGGGCATGCAGATCCAGCCCTGATTTCAGGCTGAAGGAAAAAGCCGCCGGAGCCATGCCTGGCATGCCAGGCATGGCTCCGGCGGGCAGTGGGCTACTCGATGGTCAGACGCTGCGAAGCGCCGGCTTTTTTCTTGGGCAGTGTCAGGGTCAGCACCCCGTTGTCGTACTTGGCTTTTGCCGTCTGATCGTCGATGTCGGCCGGCAACTGGAAGCTGCGCGACACCGCACCGAAATAGCGTTCGCTGCGCAGCACCTTTTCGCCGCTGGTCTGGGTGTCTGACTGCTTGATCTCGGCGCTCAGCGTCACCACATTGCCATCGATGGATACATGGATGTCCTCCTTGGCCACGCCCGGAACTTCGGCCTGGACGGTGTAGCCCTGGTCGGTTTCATTGACATCCACCCTGATCTGGGCGGGTTGCGGCAGCGCATCGCCGTGCAGCGGCCTGACGTAAAAACCCGGCGCCAAATCCTTGAAAAAATCATCAAACAGACTGCCGCGGGCGATCAGTGAACTCATATGAACCTCCTTGGTGTGAAAACAGATAAAGGTGGCTGGCGCCACTACTTTCCATAATGGGATCGCAGGGTCGCAAAAACAAGAACCTGATGCACAATTTCCTGATCCTGATCAAACCGTCGCACCCGCGTTCCCAGTGGGCACAATAGGTTGACAATGCGCGCCCTCCTCCAAACCTTCTCCTGGCAGGAACTGCGCCACCATCCGTGGCGCAATGCTGCCGCCGTGGTGGCCGTGATGCTAGGCGTGGGCCTGGCGTTTTCGGTGCACCTGATCAATGCTTCGGCGCTGAGTGAGTTTTCGCAAGCGGCGCGGTCCTTGAACGGACAGCCTGACCTGGAACTGCGCGCGGTGCAAGGCAGTTTTGACGAGGCAATTTACGGGCGCGTGGCCGCACAACCCCAGGTTGCGCTAGCCAGCCCGGTGCTGGAAATCGCCACTTACGCGCTGGATGACAGGGGTCAACGCCAGCCGCTGCGCATCATGGGCGTCGACGCGTTGGCGGTAGCCACCATTGCACCTGCACTGATGCCCGTGCTCTCTTCCAGCGCGCCGGTTCCCGGTCGCTTTGCCCTGTTTGCCCCCGGCATGGTTTTTCTCAACCCGGCCGCCCGCCAGGCATTTGGCGCCTCGCGGTTGCAGCTCCAGAGCGGTCTGGCCCTGCGCAGCGTGGCGGTGGCGGGCAGCGTCAGCGCGAGTGGCGCGCCGCTGGCCGTGATGGACATTGGTGCCGCACAGGATTTATTTGGCAAGGACGGCCAGCTTTCGCGCATCGATGTGCGGCTGCGGGCGGGCAGCGACGCGCACCTTTTTATCAACTCGCTGCGGCTACCGCCGAACATCACCGCCAGTGCGCCGGGCGACACGGCCGATCGCATTGGCAACTTGTCGCGCGCTTATCGGGTCAACCTCACGGTGCTGGCGCTGGTGGCGCTGTTCACTGGCGCATTTTTGGTGTTTTCAGTGCTGTCGCTCAGCGTAGCCAAGCGGGCGCAGCAATTTGCGCTGCTCGGCGTGCTGGGCCTCACTGGCGGCGAGCGGCTGCGGCTGGTGCTGGTTGAATCGCTGCTGCTCGGTCTGGCTGGCAGCGTGCTGGGCATTGCGCTTGGTGCCGGGCTGGCCGCGCTGGCGCTGCGCCTGCTTGGCGGTGACCTCGGCGGCGGCTATTTTGCCGGCGCGGCACCCGCCTTGCAGTGGAGCGGAGCGGCCGCGCTAAGCTACGGCGCACTGGGCGTTGCGGCGGCGGGCGTGGGCGGCTGGTGGCCCGCGCGGGCCGCGCAAAAGCTGCCGCCTGCGGAGACCCTCAAAGGACTGGGGCTGGCCACCGGAGCGGCCAGCAGTGGCTGGGTCAGTATTATTTTGATAGCTGCTGGTGTACTGCTTGCAATGGCTCCACCGGCATTTGGCATTCCACTGGCAGCCTATGCGGCGGTGGCGCTGCTGCTGGTTGGCGGCATCACTGCGCTGCCCTGGCTGATTGTGCTGCTGTACGACCGACTCAGCCCCTGGGTCGCGCACCGCCTGCTGCCGCTGCTGGCCGTGGAACGCGCGCGCCGGGTGCGCGAAAGCGCCGCGGTCGCGGTCAGCGGCGTGGTTGCGTCGCTCAGCCTGGCGGTGGCGCTGACGGTAATGGTGGCGAGTTTTCGCGATTCGGTCACGCAATGGCTGGACGTGGTACTGCCCGCCGACCTGTATGTGCGGACGGCGCTTGGCGCGTCGGCCAGCGACACGGCGTACCTGTCGCCTGAATTTGTGCGTGCCATCGCACGTTTGCCGGGTGTGGCGCGCGTCAGCAGCTTGCGCACTACCGCACTGCAGCTGGAGCCCGGTCAACCCGCCGTGACGCTGATGGCGCGCCAGCTCGACGATCCTGCCAGCATGCTGCCGCTGGTCGGCCCTGCGCTGCCGGTGCCGCCTGGGCATGTCGGCATTTACGTGAGCGAGGCGATGGTGGACCTGTACGGCGCCCGCAAAGGTCATGTTTTCCGTCAACTTTCACGATCTTTTAGTGCCATTACCAGCGCGGGATCAGCGCCGGCAGCTCCTGATTCAATAGCAGGCTCAGCCAGCACCGAATTCTACGTAGCGGGGGTGTGGCGTGACTACGCCCGCCAGTTCGGCACCATTGCAATCGCGCAGCGCGACTTTGGGCGCCTGACGGGGGACGCGCGTGTCAACGACCTGGCGCTATGGCTGAGCGGCACTGCCAGCGACGCCCAGGTGCAACAGGCGATACGCAGCCTGGCCGAGCAGCAATCGGGCGCGGGCGCGCTGCTTGAACTGGCTTCGGTCAGCCAGATTCGCGCCAGGTCACTGAAGATTTTTGACCGCAGCTTTGCCATCACCTACTGGCTGCAGGGTGTGGCGATTGCGATTGGCCTGTTTGGCGTGGCCGCCAGTTTCAGCGCGCAGGTGCTGGCGCGCCGCAAGGAGTTTGGCCTGCTGGCGCACCTGGGCCTGACGCGGCGGCAAATCCTCATGGTGGTGGCCGGCGAAGGCGCTGCATGGACGGCGATTGGCGCCGTGGCAGGCCTGGGCCTGGGCCTGGCCATTTCCACCGTGCTGGTGTATGTCGTAAATCCGCAAAGCTTTCACTGGACCATGGACCTGATGCTGCCCTGGCTGCGACTACTGGTACTGTGCGCCGCAGTGATGCTGGCCGGAACCCTGACGGCCTGGCTGGCCGGACGCGCGGCAGCAGGCAAGGATGCGGTGCTGGCGGTGAAGGAAGACTGGTAGCAAGCAAGCCAGAAGTCACTCCGGGGTCACCGCGCCTTCTCGCGCAAACTGCGCCGGGGTCTGCCCGGTCCAGCGCCGAAACGCCCTGGAAAAGGCGTTCTCATCGGAAAAACCCAGTTTTCCACTCACGGTAGCCACACCCTGCCCACCGCGCAGCGCCTGCACCGCGAGGTCGTAAAGAAGCGCTTCGCGCAGGGCCTTGAACGAAATCGCTTCGCCAGCCAGCTTCCGGTTGAGGTGCCTGCCACTCATGCCCAACTGGTCGGCAACACGCTCCTTGCCCCAGCGCGGATGCTCGCGAATGAGTTGCCGCGCGCGCGCCGACACGCTGCCCTGTGGCAGCGAAGCGAGCATGTCGTCGGCCAGCGCCCGCAGGTGGGCATGAAGCGGCTTGCCAGCCTGGATCAGAGGGCGGCCCAGTTCGCCAGCGCCCATGGCCACACCGTTGCAGGGTTGGCCGAACTTCACCGCGCATCCCAGCAGCGCTTCACAGCTCGCCGCATCAGCACGCGGCGTGTGCATGAACAGCACCTCGCGTGGCTGGAAGCGGCCACTGGTCATCCAGCGCGCCAGACTCACCGCGCAAGCCATGGCCACTTCCACACGTTGCTCGCGACATACCGCGTATTCAGGCAGGTAGCGCAGCATTGCGCCGTCGGGCGCGATGATGGCTTCAAAGCGGGCATTGTCACCAATGATGGGGGCGTACTCCGTGAGCGCCTCCAGCGCATCACCCAGGGTATCGCAACTGAGCAGCAGCATGCCCACGATGTCCAGCTGCCCGGCCTGCAGGTTGCTGCCCAGACGGAGTGCAGCCAGGGGATCGGCGGCGGCTGCTGCGGCAAACAGCGACCAGATCGCGTCCTGTTGCGCCATTGCGACCCTGCCGCCCTGCGTCAGTGTCGGCAGCAACGTGTCTGGCACGCTGGCCCCATGGCGCCGCGCCGCTTCCAGGATGGCCTGGGTAAATCGGGCTGTAACGCTGAAGTTATTTTGCATGGCGGTCAATGCCGATGGTGCCTTGTCCTGAATGAATGCCGAAATGTCCCGTACGGAAAGGGCTGAAAGCTGAAGTTTGCCCTAAAGTCCACGATATACGAGGATCGGGGCATTCATCGCCGGATGAAGCCACCCGCACCCATACCCAACGAGGAGACACGGCATGGCACCGATCGACCAGGTCCACCTGAGCTTTAACCCGCAGACACTGACGCTGCTCAACGCCGTGCTCGGTCTGGTGATGTTCGGCGTCGCGCTTGAATTGCGGGTTGAGGATTTCAGGATCGCGCTGCGCACACCCAAGGCGCTGGCACTGGGCCTGTTTGGCCATCACATCCTGTTTCCGGCCATGACCTATGTGCTGATCCTGATACTGCGGCCCGAGCCCGGCATTGCGCTTGGCATGATTCTGGTCTCAGCCTGTCCGGCCGGGCATATTTCCAACTTTCTGGTGCACCATGCGCGCGGCAACACCGCGCTGTCGGTGAGCGTGAGCGCGCTATCCACTGCGGTGGCTGTATTCATGACACCGCTCAATTTTTCTTTCTGGGGCAACCTGAATCCGATTACCTCCGGACTGATGAAGCAGGTGGCCATAAGCCCCTGGGAGATGATTGAAATAATCGTGATGCTACTCGGCGTGCCGCTGGTGCTGGGCATGGGGGTGGCACGCCGGTATCCGGCCTTCGCGCACCGGCTGCGACAGCCCATGAAGCTGCTGTCGCTGCTGATCCTGGCCGCTTTCATAGCAGGCGCGCTGGCGGCCAACTTTCAGCACTTTCTCAACTACATCCAGTGGGTGCTGGTGGTGGTTTTCATCCACAACCTGATGGCGCTGGCAACGGGCTACGGCCTGTCCACCCTGATCGGCCTGCCCGAACGCGACCGTCGCGCCATCACTTTTGAGATGGGCATCCAGAACTCCGGGCTCGGGTTGATCCTGATCTTCAATTTCTTCGATGGTCTGGGCGGCATGGCGATCGTCACCGCATGGTGGGGCATCTGGCACATCGTGGCAGGCCTGACGCTGGCCACCTACTGGAGGAGGCGCAACCCCGACAAAGCCTCGCTGGCAGCAACGGGGCAAGCATGACCCGCGTTCTCATTACCGGCGGCGGCGGCTACCTTGGCAGTCAGCTGGTGGCCCGCCTGGCCGCCGCTCCTGTCGGCCAGCGGCCGCAAGTCATTGTGTCGCACGATCTGCGCGCGCCAAAGGTGCGCCTGGACGGCGTGGCATACGCGATAGCCGATATCCGCGATCCGGCGATCGCCGACATCCTTGTTTCGCACCACATCACAACCGTGGTTCACCTGGCCTCGATCGTGACACCGGGCAAGGACAGCAGCCGCGCGTTCGAATACGACGTGGACGTCAACGGCACGCGCAACGTGCTGGAGGCCTGCATGCGCCATGACGTGCGGCGCATCGTGGTGTCATCCAGCGGCGCGGCCTATGGCTACCACCCCGACAATGCCGCCTGGCTGACCGAGGACATGCCGGTGCGTGGCAACGAGGTGTTTGCCTATTCGTATCACAAGAGACTGGTGGAGGAAATGCTGGCTGATTACCGCCACAGCCACCCTTCACTGGAGCAGGTGGTACTGCGCATCGGCACCATCCTTGGTGCCACGGTGCACAACCAGATCACCGATCTGTTTGAAAAGCGCCGTCTGCTGGCAATTCGCGGCTCCGCCAGTCCCTTTGTGTTTATCTGGGACCAGGACGTGGTAGGCATCATCCTGCGTGCCATTGCGGATGGCCCCCCAGGTATCTACAACGTAGCGGGCGACGGCGCACTCACCATCCGCCAGATTGCCCAACGTCTTGGCAAGCACTGCATCGAACTGCCGGCCGGGCTGCTGCGCGCGGCACTGGCCGTGCTCAAGCCGCTGGGCCTGACTCAATACGGCCCGGAGCAACTGGACTTTCTGCGCTACCGTCCAGTGCTGCTCAATACCAGACTGAAAGCCAGGTTTGGCTACACGCCCACCTACACATCCGCGGAAGTGTTCGAGATCTATTGCCAGGCCCGATCCCGAAAGCGCAGCGGAGAGGCCTGACCATGCGCGCATTTGACAGTCGCTGCGTGGTCATTACCGGCGCGGCCGGTGGCCTCGGAGGCGCCCTGGTGCGCGCATTCCGCCAGATGGGTGCCCATGTGGTGGCGCTGGACCGTGACGAGCAGGCGCTGCAAGCGCTGCAGCGCGAAGAATCTCGGCACTCCGAAAGCACGATTCAGCCACTCATGAGCATCGTTTGCGACGTGACCAGCTTCGCGGCCTGCGCTGGTGCCATGGCACGGGTCACTGCTCGCCATGGTGGCATCGACGTACTGATCAACAACGCCGGGATATCCCACCGCAGCGTGTTTTCCAGCACCCAGGTCGAGGTCTTGCGCCGGGTCATGGAAGTCAACTTTTTCGGTGCGGTGCACTGCACCCGCGCTGCCATCGACAGCTTGCGCACACGCCGCGGCTTGATCATTGCCATCTCCAGTGTTGCTGGTTTTTCACCCTTGATTGGCCGCACTGGCTACGCCGCCAGCAAGCACGCGCTGCACGGCTTTTTTGACAGCCTGCGCACCGAAGTGGAGGGCGACGGTGTGGGCGTGCTGATGGTATGCCCCTCGTTCATTGACACCGGCATTGACCGCGCTGCGCTGGGGCCGCAAGGCGAGCCGGCCAGGCAAGCGCGCCAGACAACCGGAGTGCAAGCGCAACCCGAGAACGTGGCAGCGGCCATCGTGGTTGCGGCCCGTGCCGAGCGTCGCCTGCTGTTGTTCGGCGCAACCGCCAAAGCCGCGTGGTGGCTATCGAAATTGTGGCCGGCGCGCTATGCCGCCATCATGAAACACCGCCTGAAGGCAGAAATTTTCACTGATTGAATGACACCAGCAATTGGAGGCAACGAGATGAAAAAACTCTATCAATTACAGGCGATGCTGGTCATGCTGGCCGGCGGCGTACTGACAAGCCATGCCGCCGACTTCCAGGTCAGCGGACCGGACGGCCAGCCGCTGGCGCTGGTAATGGTGACGCGTAGCGCCACCCAAGCACCCGTGGTGGATGCATCAGACAACGGTTACCCGGCATCGGGAAAACTGCAGCAAGGCACTTTTGAGCGAACCGGGTTCACTGATGCACGCGGCCATGTGCACTTCCCCGATGCCCCGGGCACCATGCGTGTGCGGTTACGCAAGCCCGGCTACAAGGACCGGGTTATCAATCCCGCCGTCCTGGCTCAGGCGGCATCTTGGCGCATGGAAACCGAGACCGACCCCAAAGCGCTGGCCGAACAGCGCCCGTCCAATGCCTGGACCTCAACCCTGCTACCGGGCCGTGACAACCTGCGCAAGGAATTCCTGCTGCAATGCGGTTTTTGCCACCAGCAGGGCTCGGCGTTCCTGCGCCGCGAGCGCAGTTCCGGAGACTGGTCAACCGCCATCCAGCGCATGTTGCACTATGGCGCACGCCTGTCCACCGAAGCCCAGAAGGAAATGCCTGCCCTGCTGGCAGCACACTGGAAAGACATCAATGCCCATCCCGAAGAGGTCCCTGCCGGCACACCGTGGACACCAGCCCTGGCGAACGCCACCATCGCCGAGCTGCCGATCGGCGACCGCTTCTCGCAGATGCACGATTTTTTGCAGCACAGCAACGGCATGGTGTACGTGGGCGACAACCTGCAGGACCGCCTCTACGAAATCAACCTCCAGACTGGGGCCTACACCGTATACCGGGTGCCGCCGCAGCCGGGCGACGTGCTGGGAGGCCTGCTGGCCGGACGCTTGCGTGATTTCCCCAAGCATGAGACCCACCAGGGCATCCACTCTCTGGTGGAAGCGCCGCGCGATGGCCATATTTTCCTCACGCCTTCATATCAGCGCCGCCTGCTTGAGTTCGACCCCAAAACCAAACGTTTTACTGCGCACGAGATGAACACCGGCTTTTATCCGCACACCGTGCGCATGGATGCCAAAGACCGGGTCTGGTTCACCCTGGCGCTTTCAAACCAGGTGGCCATGTTTGACCGAGCCACGCAGAAGTTCACCACCTATGACCTGCCATTCCGCAGTTTCATGGAAAAGCTCACGGTCAGGCTCACACCGTTCTTTTTCAAGCTGATCGGCTGGGGCCTCCCCGTAACCAACTGGGTAAAAATTGACCATGTTTCCACCGGCGTTCCACTGCCTTACGGCATTGACGTCACTCCCGATGGCAAGGTCTGGATCGCACGCTTGCACACCGACGAGATTGCCACCATCGATCCCGACACCGGCACGGTGACCATGATCCCCACGCCGCTCAAGGCCCCGCGCCGCCTGCGCGCGGACCGCGACGGCAACCTGTGGATCACGATGTACAACGAATCGGCCATCCTGCGTTATGAACCCGCCACTGCCAGATTCACCCAATTCCAGTTGCCGGTGCAACCGGCCGGCAGCGACACTCCGTACTCACTCAACGTGGATCGCAAGCGCCATCAGGTGTGGGTCAACGGCACCAACTCCGACAGTGTGTACCGGCTCGACATTGCATCAAACCAGTGGATGAATTTTCCGCTGCCACGCCATGCCACCTTTACCCGTGACGTGGAATTTACCGCGGACGGCCATGTGCTGCTGACCAGTGCCAGCTTTCCGTCCTGGCATATTGAGGATGCGCAGCCGACACTGATCGACATGGCGCCAGCCGGCAACGCGCCGTGATGCGTCGCCACGCGGCATTCTTCCTGTCGTGTCTGCTGGCTTTCACGGCCGGCCACATGTTCAATTACACGGTGATCATGTACCTGCAGGAGGCAGTGGGATCAGACCTGCTGTCAGGGGTCGGCTTTGGGCTGGCATTTGGCAGCTCTCTGGTATTTGGCTGGTTTGCCGGAGTGCTGTGCGACCGCGTACCACCGCACCGCGTCATTCATGCTGCGCAGGCGCTGTTTGTGGCGGGCCTGACATGCCTGTGGTGGGCACAGTCGTGGGCGAGCGCTGAATCGCGCGTGGCCTGGGTGCTGGGTGGTGCCTTTCTGGGCGGCCTTGGGTGGTCGTTTGCCGGCCCGGCGCGGCTTACCACGCTAGGGCAGATCGTCCGCCCTGACGAGTTGCGTCTGTCCACCATCCTCTTCAACCTTCAGGTGCTGGTCGGGTTTGGCCTGGCTCCGCTGATCATCGGCCTGGTGCGAAGCCGCGCTGGCTGGGGCGCGGTTATCGCCGTGGCCGCAAGTGGCTTTGTAGTAGCTTCGCTGCTGCTTGCCAGGCTGCGCACGCATGCCAGCACGGTTGGCATGCGTGCCTCGGTGCTGACCGATATCCACGAAGGCTTCCGCGCGGTGATAGCCGACCCGCTGCTTGCGCAGTTGATGCTGGCGGCAGTGCTGGCGTATGCAATGACGGGGCCGCTGCAAATCTTGTTGCCAAAGCTGGCGCGTGAAGTTCTTCATCTCACCGAACTGCAGCGCGGAGCCTATCTGGGACTGTTGGCACTGTCGTTGATCGCCGGGGGCGTTTCGGCGCTGACGCTGGCGCGCCGCGTGCACCATGGACTCGTGATGTACAGCGGCATCGCGGTGGGCGGCATGCTGTTTGCACTGCTGAGCCGGATCACGCAGGCGAAGGTCTCGACTATCGCCCTGGCGGGCGTTGGCGTGGCCGGCGGCATGGTCATCAGTCTGGTGGTGGCCGGCATTCAGGTCCGGGCCCCACTGAAGCTGCGCGGTCGCGTAATGAGCATGTATTCGATCACCTCCCAGGTAGTCCCGGCCCTCTCCGGCGTGGCAGCGGGCGCTCTGGTGAATGCGGTGGGCGTGCATCTGGCGATCGAGTTGTCCGGGGTTGCGCTTACCGCTCTCGTAGCCCTTGCAGCTTGGCGCATGACACGATTGCGACACTATTCCGGCAAATAAAACGGGACGGGTCGAAGCAAGAGGCATGCCCACGCCAAACTCCGATGACTCAAAGCCGGAGCAGCAATTGCAGACACAAAATTATGAAACACTCAGCGAACTTTCGCGTGTGCCGTTGATCTACTTTCCATTGTTTACGCTCGTCACACATTCGACGCGCCATTGTCATCACAGCGTCTTGTAACACCTTTACCATCACTGCATTATCTCAACGAGGTCTTCATCATGGTACCGGCTCAATTCCGCATTGAAAGCAGGGATCCGCTGACAGGCAGCTTGTTACCCTCACCCGATTTCAACCATCTCTACAGAGACGCTTCGCTGGCCGTCGCCATCGCGGTAAAGAGCGTAGCGGATCCGACGCGTCAGGAAGTACGCGTCGTGCATATTCCCAGTGGGGAAATCGTCTTTAAATCCACCGCGACGGCCCAATTCTTTTAGCAGCGGATGTTGCCCCTTGGCAGCCTTGGGGCGAGAATCAGCGCAATGAACTTCCGCCAGATCCTGTTGGTGCATTCCGCACTGTCGCAATGAAATGGAATTGCCGCAGTTCAGCGCTCTTCGACGCCATCTTGTACTGGGCGGACTCACCGGGGTTGCTGCGTGGGCAGGGCGTGCGTATGCCCTGGCTGCGAAGACCCTGACTTTCCCCCGCGACCGGGGCTCGCACCCCGGGTTTCGCACCGAGTGGTGGTATATCACCGGGCAAGCCGCCCCAGCCGGTGCGGACAAACGCAAGTTTGGGTTTCAACTCACGTTTTTTCGCTCACGGATCGAAGACACCCAGGCAATGACGTCAAGCTTTGCAGCCAGGCAATTGCTTTTCGCACACGCCGCCGTCACCGACGTGCAGGGAAAAAGGCTCCTGACTGACCAGCGTATTGCACGTAACGGTTTTGGCGTCGCCTTCGCCAGCGAGCAGGACATGGCCATCAAACTGCGCGATTGGTCATTGCGGGCAGAGGGAAAAAAATACATCGCCGAGCTGCCCGCATCAACCTTTGCATTGAAGCTGCAATTCGAGGAAACGCAACCCGTGCTGCTTCAAGGCAACAAGGGTTTGTCACGCAAGGGGCCGCAGGAGCAGCAGGCGAGCTACTATTACAGCCAGCCACAGTTGGCCACCCACGGCAGCCTGCAGGTCAATGGACAAAGCTTCGAAGTCGCAGGCCGGGCCTGGCTGGACCACGAGTGGAGCGAAGAGCTGCTGCCCCCAGGCGCCGTGGGCTGGGACTGGATCGGCATGAACCTCAATGACGGCAGCGCCCTCACCGCGTTCAGGCTGCGCGACAACAACGGGAACGCAGTGTGGGATGGCGGTTCATTGCGCTCGGCCAACGGTGAGCTTTACACGTTCAACCGCGGCGATGTTATCTTCAAGCCAGTACGCAGATGGAAAAGCCCACTCAGCCAGGCTAACTATCCGGTTGAGTGGATCGTGCGCACGCCGGCTGATTTTTATACTGTCAGAGCTGTGATCGACAATCAGGAACTTGACAGCCGCGTGTCCACGGGAGCGATTTACTGGGAAGGCCTGAGCGAGCTGATCGACAGCAATGGCAACCAGGTGGGCAGCGGGTATCTCGAAATGACTGGCTACGCACAGCCGCTTCGCCTGTAGCAGCAGGGTTGGCTCATTGGGAAAATCGGGGCCGCGACGGCATCCATGGCAACTTTTCAGGAGGCCAGGCTACCAGCCGGCATCAGGGCTGCTGACAACCTGCCGGCTCAACACAACACGGGAGTATTGCGCATCGCGGTGGCTGATTCAGGAAAGCCACCAGGTTGAGCGCGATATTTTTCTTGTACAGTCCATTCCTGAAGTTCGCAACGTTGCTGCTGATCCGCGCGTTTGTCGGCGTGCCGATCAGGCGAGCGCGCCCATCGTCGCAGATGGTCTGCAACGAGGCCGGCCCTGACCAGCGTCTGACTGATTGGGGTCGCATGGCCAGATTGCCCTGCTGGCGCAAATCGGCACTGGAAGCGGCGCAATTTCCCGGTCACGGCTCCTGATGATTTTACCGATTAACTTATGCACACCTACCATGCCATTCATGCCCCTGACAACGGCAAAATTTGCCAGGATCCGGGCCAACAGACCCAACTTTGCATCGTCAACAGGTGGCTGCCGCTTTTCCTTATTGGCACAAGCGTCCCTGAAGCCGCACGCGGTACCGGGTGCTGGACGTCATTCAGCGCGCTCAGATGTGGCCCGCGATGCCCTGCCAATGTCCTGAGGCAAGCATGATCACCCCAACCCTGCTCGGCAAGCGAATACTTGCACACCTGTCCGACATGTCACCTGCCTATTTCGGCATGGCGATGGCAACTGGAATCGTTTCTCTCGCGGCCCATCGCCTTGGCATGCCAGGCCTCGCCTTGGTTCTTTTTCAGCTCAACGTTGCAATCTATGGCGCACTCTGGCTCTTGACCGTGTTGCGCATGGTTTATTATCCGCGCCACTTCTTTGCGGACATGATTGATCATCTGCGCGGACCGGGTTTCTTCACCATGGTGGCCGCCTCCAGCATTCTGGGGAGCGAGTTCGTGGTGCTGACCGCCAGCTATCGGGCCGGCGGGGCCCTGTGGGGCGTGGCGCTCGTGCTCTGGATCGCGCTGACCTACACCATCTTCACCGCCTTCACAATCAAGCAGAAAAAACCAACCCTTGACAAGGGAATCAGCGGTGGCTGGCTGCTCGCGGTGGTGGCGACACAGTCAATTGCGGTGCTCAGTGCACTGCTCGCCGCGCACATCGACCAGCCCTACAAGCTGGAGCTGAACTTTTTTGCCCTCTCCATGTGGCTGTGGGGCGGCATGCTGTACATCTGGATGATGTCGCTCATCTTCTACCGCTATACCTTCTTCCTGTTTTCCCCGGACGACCTTTCACCACCGTATTGGATCAACATGGGCGCCATGGCGATTTCCACACTGGCCGGCGCCCTGTTGATCATCAACGCACCAGACGCGCCATTCCTGCTGTCACTGCTGCCGTTTCTTAAAGGATTTACGGTTTTTTACTGGGCTACCGGAACCTGGTGGATTCCCATGCTGCTGATTCTCGCCCTGTGGCGTCATCTCTACAAACGATTCCCGCTGAGATACGACCCGCTTTATTGGGGTGCTGTTTTTCCGCTCGGCATGTATGCAGCCAGCACCCACGAAATGATCACGGCATTGGCATTCAGTTTTCTCGGTTTCCTGCCCCCGATCTTTCTGTACGCGGCGCTCACTGCGTGGATAGCCGCATTTTCCGGCTTTGTTTTCGACTTGTTGCGCCGTTTCAGGACGTAGCACCAGCTATTGCCAAAAACGATGCGCTCGACTCCCATTCCCGAAGACCTGTGCCAGCACAAGTCAACACAACAACGACAATAGCAGGATGAAAACACTTCAGAACGTTGCCTTGTCCATGCTCGATCTGGTTGCCGTGCGCGAAGGCGGAACGGTGGCCGATGCACTGGCCATTTCACTACGCACCGCGCAGCATGCCGAAGGTCTCGGCTTTGTCCGCTATTGGCTGGCTGAGCACCATAACATGCCAGGCATCGCCAGTTCGGCCACCGCCGTGCTGGTAGGCTATATCGCGGGCGGCACGCGCACCATGCGGGTCGGCTCGGGCGGCGTGATGCTGCCCAACCACGCACCGCTGGTGGTGGCGGAGGCCTTTGGCACGCTGGCCGAACTCTACCCGGGGCGCATTGACCTGGGCCTGGGCCGTGCACCGGGCACTGACCCGGCCACCCTGCGCGCGCTGCGGCGGGAACGGACCGAAACAGCCGACGATTTTCCGCAGGATGTGGCCGAGTTGCAGCGCCTGCTAGCCCCGGCACAACCAGGCCAGCGGCTGATCGCCACGCCGGGTGCCGGCACCAATGTACCAATCTGGCTACTGGGCTCCAGCCTGTTTTCGGCGCAGCTGGCAGCCGAGCGCGGCTTGCCCTATGCTTTTGCCTCGCACTTTGCGCCGCGCCTGCTGCTGCAGGCGCTCACCCTTTACCGGCAGAACTTCCGGCCGTCGGCCACGCTGGCCAAACCCTATGTGGTAATCGGCGTGCCGCTGATTGCCGCGCCGACCGACGACGAGGCCGAGTACCTGGCCAGCAGCGTCCAGCAGCGTGTGCTTGGCATCCTGCGCGGCGACCGGCGTGCTCTGCAGCCGCCGGTGGCACAGTTGAGCGCGCAACTGCATCCCCAGGAGCGTGCCGCGATCAGCGACTTTCTGGCCGCTGCCGTGATTGGCGGCCCAGAGACGGTGCAGCGTGGTCTGAACGCCCTGATGGAGGCCACCGATGCCGACGAGTTCATGCTGGTGTGTGATGTGTTCGATCCGGCCTTGCGGCTGCGTGCGCTGGATATTGCCGCGGCTGCACGCACGGCGTAAGCTCAGCCTGCGCGAACCTCAACGCGCCAGATAGCCGCCATCGACCGGGTAGTAGGCGCCGGTCACAAAGGACGCCTTGTCCGAGGAAAGCCAAGCCACCAGTTCGGCGACCTCTTCCGCGCGGCCCAATCGGCCAATCGGGTGGGCGCCCACCAGCATCGAATGAGTGGCAGTATCCTGTTCCAGCCCGCTGATCATGGGCGTGTGAATGAAACCCGGGCCGACGGCATTGATGCGCACGCCCTGTGCGCTGTATTCCAGCGCGGCGGTTTGCGTCAACCCCAATACGCCATGCTTGGCTGCGGTGTAGGCCGGAGAGCCGGCCAAGCCTACTGCCCCCAGGATGGACGCCATGTTGACGATGGAGCCGCCGCCGGTCTTGAGCATGGCGGCAATCTGGTACTTCATGCCGTAGAACACACCCGAGAGGTTGATGTTGATGACCTGCGTCCATCCGTCCAGCGGGTAGTCGGCCGTGGCTGCGGTCGGGCCCCCGATCCCTGCGTTGTTGCAGGCCACGTCGAGCCGGCCATAGTGCGCCACGGTCCGATTGACCAGTGCCTCGCCGTCTGCGGGCTTGCCGACGTCGGCCGCAACGAACAGGGCCTCAGCGCCCTGCGCTCGAACCAGCGCCGCCGTGGCCTGTCCCTCCTCGACATTGATATCGGACACCACCAGTCTGGCGCCTTCGCGCGCCCAGATCAGCGCGACGGCACGGCCGATACCCGACGAGGCACCCGTTACCAGCGCAACCTTGTTCTTCAACATGGAAAACCTTTCACGTTATTGCGCGGCCCGGTGCCGCAACCTTGCAGTCTTGCCGGGCCCTGTGGAAATGCTGCAGGCGTCATTGTCCACCAGGCGCCGGCGCGCTGCCTGATCCTGCGCAACCCGTCAGGAAAAGGCAATTCTTCCTGGGCTTAATGGGCCCCAGCCGCCGCCCCGGCACTGCTTGTACCAGCCTTGTTGTGCCGCGTCAGATACACCAGCGGGATCAATGCCAGGAAAATCACCGCGGAAATATAGAACACGTCGTTCGCCGCCAGCATGAAGGCTTGCTGGTCCGCCAGCCGGTTGATTTGCGCCAGTGCCTGCTCGGGGCTCATGCCCGCGCTCACCATGCCCGTCAGGGTGCTGCGCACGGTCTGGTTGCCGTTGTTCACGGCTTCGGCCAGATGCGCATGGTGCATGGCAGCGCGATTTTCCCACAGCGTTGTCGTGATCGAGGTGCCGAAAGCGCCCGCCGTGATCCGCACAAAATTGGTCAGCCCCGAGGCCGCTGGAATGCGTTGCTGCGGCAAGCCCGACAGCGTGATGGTCACCAGCGGAATGAAGAAGAACGCCATGGCAATACCTTGCACAATGGTGGGCACCATGATGGTCCCGAAATCGGCCTGGGTATTGAAAAGCGAGCGCATCCACAGCACCAGCGCGAAGACCAGAAACGAGAAGATCGCAAAGGGACGGGCATCAAATCGGCCCAGGGCCTTGCCCACGATGGGCGACAGGATCAGCGCCAGCAGGCCCACCGGTGCCAGCACCATGCCGGCCTCGGTAGCGGTGTAGCCCATGTATTGCTGCAGCCACAGCGGCAACAGCACCACGTTACCAAAAAACAGGCCGTAGCCGACCGACGTGGCCACCGTTCCGGCCCAGAAATTACGGCCCTTGAAGAGCGTGAGGTCTACCACCGGATGTTTTTCGGTCAGCTCCCAGATCAGGAAGAAAATAAAACCGACCACGGCCGTCACCGCCAGCGCGACGATGACGCTGGAATGAAACCAGTCGAGATCCTTGCCTTTGTCGAGCATGATCTGCATGGCGCCGACCCAGATCACCAGCGCGATCAGTCCGACGGTATCGATCGGCAGCTTGTGGATCACGTTTTCACGCTTGCGGAAAATACTCCAGATGGCAACGGCAGCGATGATGCCGACCGGGATATTGATGAAGAAGATCCAGGGCCACGAGATGTTGTCGGTGATCCAGCCACCCAGCAGCGGCCCCACCACTGGAGCGATCAGCACCGTCATGGACCACATGGCCATGGCCAGCCCCGCCAGCGCCTTCGGATAACTCGCCAGCAGCAGCGACTGCGACAACGGGATCATCGGACCGGCAACAAACCCCTGAAACGCGCGAAAGCCGATCAGCGTCGTCATGTTGGGCGCCAGCCCGCACATCCATGAACTCAGCACGAACAGCAGGACACTGGTGACGAACACCCGCACCTGGCCAAAGCGCTGCGACAGCCAGCCCGTCAGCGGCACGGAAATGGCGTTGGCCACCGCAAAACTCGTGATGACCCAGGTACCCTGGTTCGGGCTCACTCCGAGGTCGCCCGCGATGGCAGGCAACGAGACGTTGGCGATCGACGTATCGAGAATGTTCATGAAGGTGGCCGCCGACAGCGCCAGCGTGCCCCATGTGCGCATCGAGCCTTCCAGCGGCGGTTGCTCGATAAAGTTGGGGGTGGAGGCCATGACGGAAGTGCCTTGAAGGAAACGCGATAAAGAAGGAGAGCGCTGTGCCAGGCCGGGTCAGGAACAGTCCGGCGCGGCCCGGCTTGAACGTTTACAGGGTCATTTCAGCACAGTGACCGCCGCCGGGGCCGCCGCCAGCGTTTTGACCGCACCCGCCACGGACGTGTTCCTGGCTGCTCCAGCCGGTGCCGCTTTGACGACACCCCTGTTTGCGGCAATCACGCGGCGCACCTCGGCGTTGGCACCTTCGTCCAGCGCCGCATAGACCTGCGTCTGCGTCGGTGCCATGGCGCTCGGCGCATCGGCCAGCGTCTTGCCGTCCTTGTGGCTCACGTCCACGGTGGCATTCATCGACAGGCCCACACGCAACGGATGCGCGGTCAGCTGCTGGGGATCGAGCGCGATGCGGACCGGCACGCGCTGCACCACCTTGATCCAGTTGCCGGTTGCGTTTTGCGCCGGCAGCAATGCGAAGGCCGCACCGGTTCCGGCACCGAGCCCCACCACATGTCCCTTGTATTCGACCTTGCTGCCATACACGTCGGCAGTCAGGGTGACGGGCTGGTCAATGCGGATATTGCGCAACTGCACTTCCTTGAAGTTGGCATCGACCCAGACCTGGTTCAAAGGCACGATGGACATCAGCGGCGTGCCGGCGGCCACGCGCTGGCCCAGCTGCACCGAGCGCCGCGCCACGTAGCCGTCCACCGGCGCCGGCATCACGGCACGCTGCGTGGCCAGATAGGCCTCGCGCACCTTGGCCGCAGCCGCCTGCACGCTCGGGTGCTGCTCGAGCGTGGTGCCCTCGGTCATGGACTGGTTGCTTGAGAGTTGTTCCCTGGCCGCGACCACGCCCGCCTGGGCTGCGGCCAATGCGCTTTGGGCAACGGCCAGCTGGGTCTGGGCATGGTTGAGCTCCTCTTTCGACACCGCGCCATTGCCCGCCAGCGACTGGCGCCGGTTCAGGTCTTCGTTGGCGCGGCCGATGTCGCTCTGCGCCTTCACCACGTCGGCTTCGCGCAGCGTGATCTGCGCCTGCAGCGTGCCATTGTTGGCGTATAGCGTGCGCACTTGGCGCACGGTCTGCCCAAGGTTGGCTTCGGCCTGCTCCAGCGCGACTTTGGCGTCCGCGGGATCGAACTTGACCAGCGGCTGGCCGGCGCGCACAAAGTCCGTGTCGTCGGCCATGATGGCCATCACCGTGCCGCTGATCTGCGGTGTGATCTGGATCACGTTGCCCTGCACATAGGCGTTGTCGGTGTCTTCGTAATGGCGCGCGACGATCCATTCGTAGGCGGCCCAGCCCAGGCCGGCCAGCACCACCACGGTGGCCAGCGTCATCAGCGCCTTCTTGCGTTTGGGGTTGCCGGCGGGAATGCTTTGATCTGCGGGGGTTTGCGTTGCGTCGTTCATGATGCTTGATTTCCGGGTGAATCGGGGGGTAAATTATTTTTGTGCGGTGGTGGTGTCGGCCTGGTAACCGCCGCCGAGAGCGCGAATCAGCGCCACTTGCGTGTCCAGCGAACGCGCGCTCAGGTCCACGGCGAGGCGGCGCTGGCCGAGCACACTGGTCTCGGCGGTCAACACGTTGAGGTAGTTGCCCAGCCCCGCCTTGTAGCGCTGCACGGCGATCTCGTAGGCGCTCTCGGCCGCGGCTTGCGCAGCACGCTGCTCCGTCTGCTGGCGCGCAATGGATTGCGAGGAGGCGACCTGGTCTGCCACATCGCGCACCGCGTCGATCACGGTGGCGTTGTAGCTCTCCACTGCGGCATCCTGGTCGGCACTCTTGCCGCGCAGGTTGGCGCGCAGGCGGCCACCTTCGAAAATTGGCAGACGCAGCGCCGGGCCCACGCCCCATTGCTCGCTGCCGCTCTTGAACAGTTGCCCGAAGCCGAGGCTGGAGAAGCCGGCAAAGGCCACCAGGTTGATGTTGGGATAGAACTGCGCCTTGGCGTTAGCCACGTCCTTCGTGGACGCTTCGACGCGCCAGCGGGCCGCCACGATGTCGGCGCGGCGCCCCAGCAGATCGGCCGGGATCACTGGCGTGGTAGCTATTGATTTAATAGCTGACAGCGAAGGAGGGATAAGGGCTTGCGCCGCATTGGGTTGCCCAACCAGCGCACCCAGCGCATTGCGGGTCAATGCGACTTGCTCCTGCAGCGCCTCGATCTGCTGGCGCGCGTCGGGCAGGCTGCCCTCGCTTTGACGCAGTTCTAGCTTGGTATCGAGCCCGGCGTTAAAACGATCATGCACCAGCGCCAGTGTTTCTTCGCGCTGGGCCAGCGTGCGGCGCGCCACAGCCAGTTGGTCGTTCAGGCGCGCCAGCTGGAAGTAGCTGCGCGCCACTTGGCTGGCCAGAAGCACGCGCGCGGCCTGGGCATCGGCATCGGCTGCCTTGGCCGTGCCCAGCGTGGCGTCAAGGGCGGCGCGGTTCTTGCCAAAGAAATCAAGCTCCCAGCTGGCGTTGAGCTGCGCCGTGCCGGAATTCAGGATTTCGCCGCCCAGCGGCGGCGGGTAGATGTAGTTGGCGGTGAAGAGCTGGCGCGTCAGATCGACCTCGCCACCCAGTTGCGGCCGCGTGGCAGCCCTGGCCACTTCAGTCACGGATTGAGCGCGTGCCAGCCGGGCCTGGGCCAGCTTCAGGCTTGGGCTGCTGGCAAGCGCCTGCGCGATCAAGCCATTGAGCTGCTCGTCGCCGAACTCGTGCCACCATTCGGCAGACACGCCAGGCTCAGCGGCACTCCCCGCCCCGGCAGCCAGGCCGAGCGCGGCCGGATCGCGCAAGGTGGATTGGGGCGCGATGCCGGTCATGTCGGCGCAGGCCGATAGGCCCAGCGCCAGCACGAGCGTGCCGAGCTTGAGGGCGCGCAGCGGTGCAGCCCCGGATTTTTTGTTATTTTTCATTCGATTCTCCAGGCGCCGCATGGGCCTGGGCGTTGTCCAGGATCCGGCGCAAATAACCTTTGAGGGTTTCCCATTCTTCATGCGTGAAACCTGCCAGGCAGGCGTTTTGGATGCGGGCAAGCACCGCG
>JAHFQQ010000231.1 GCA_023259235.1 Polaromonas sp.
GAGACCACGCTGACGCCGGAAGAAAAACTTCTGCGCGCCATCTTCGGAGAAAAGGCCAGCGATGTGAAAGACACCTCGCTGCGCGTGAGCCAGGGCTCGCAAGGCACCGTCATCGACGTGCAGGTCTTCACCCGTGAAGGCATCGTGCGCGACAAGCGCGCCCAGCAGATCATCGACGACGAACTCAAGCGTTTCCGGCTGGACCTGAACGACCAGTTGCGCATCGTGGAAGCCGACGCGTTCGACCGCATCGAGAAGCTGCTGACTGGCAAGGTTGCCAACGGCGGCCCGAAAAAGCTTGCCAAGGGCAGCAAGATCGACAATGCCTATCTGGCCGAGGTTGAGAAGTACCACTGGTTCGACATTCGCCCTGCCGACAACGAGGTAGCGGCGCAACTGGAGAGCATCAAGAATGCGATGGAGCAAACGCGTCACAGCTTTGACCTGGGGTTCGAGGAAAAGCGCAAGAAGCTTACCCAAGGCGATGAACTTCCATCAGGCGTGCTCAAGATGGTCAAGGTGTACCTTGCGGTCAAGCGTCGTTTGCAGCCTGGCGACAAGATGGCCGGACGCCACGGCAACAAGGGGGTGGTTTCAAAGATCGTGCCGGTCGAGGACATGCCCCACATGGCCGACGGCACGCCGTGCGACATTGTGCTCAATCCACTGGGCGTGCCATCGCGCATGAACGTGGGACAGGTGCTCGAAGTTCACCTGGGCTGGGCGGCCAAAGGCCTGGGCCAGCGTATCGGGGACATGCTGCAGGCCGAGACCAAGGTCGCCGAGCTGCGCCTGTTCCTGGACAACCTGTACAACAAGTCCGGGCGTACCGAAAATCTGGGCATGTTGTCCGATGACGACGTCCTCGCAATGGCAGGAAACTTGACAACCGGCGTGCCTTTTGCAACGCCGGTCTTCGACGGCGCTTCTGAAGAAGACATCATGACCATGCTGCGGCTGGCTTACCCTGACGACGTCGCACGGGCCAAAGGCCTGACCGCGACGCGTACCCAGGCCCAGCTCTATGACGGCCGCACTGGCGACCCGTTTGAGCGCCCGACCACCGTGGGCTACATGCACTTCCTGAAGCTGCACCATCTGGTCGATGACAAGATGCATGCGCGCTCGACCGGCCCATACTCGCTGGTGACGCAGCAGCCGCTGGGCGGCAAAGCGCAATTTGGTGGCCAGCGTTTTGGCGAGATGGAGGTCTGGGCGCTGGAAGCCTATGGCGCAGCCTACACGCTGCAGGAGATGCTCACCGTCAAGTCTGATGACGTGCAGGGCCGCACCAAGGTGTACGAAAGCATTGTCAAGGGCGAGCACGCGATCACTGCCGGCATGCCGGAATCGTTCAATGTGCTGGTCAAAGAGATTCGTTCGCTCGGTATCGATATCGAGCTGGAACGCAGCTAACTCAACAGGAAAGAAAAGGATTTAACACATGAAATCATTACTCGACCTGTTCAAGCAATTCACGCCGGATGAGCATTTCGATGCCATCAAGATCGGCATGGCATCGCCCGAAAAGATCCGTTCATGGTCCTTCGGCGAAGTGAAAAAGCCTGAAACTATCAACTACCGCACCTTCAAGCCCGAGCGCGACGGTCTTTTTTGCGCCAAGATCTTTGGCCCCATCAAGGACTACGAATGCCTGTGCGGCAAATACAAGCGCCTCAAGCACCGCGGCGTCATCTGCGAGAAGTGCGGCGTTGAAGTCACGCAGACCAAGGTGCGCCGCGAGCGCATGGGCCACATCGACCTGGCTGCTCCCTGCGCGCACATCTGGTTTCTGAAGTCGCTGCCGTCGCGTCTGGGTCTGGTGCTGGACATGACGCTGCGCGACATCGAACGCGTGCTGTACTTTGAAGCCTACGTGGTGACCGATCCCGGCATGACCCCGCTGAAGAAATTCAGCATCATGTCGGAAGACGACTATGACGCCAAGCGCAAGGAGTACGGCGACGAATACACCGCCAAGATGGGCGCCGAGGGCATCAAGGACCTGCTCGAAGGCCTCGATCTCGACGTTGAAATCGACAAGCTGCGCAACGACCTGACCGGCTCCGAAATCAAGATCAAGAAAAACGCCAAGCGCTTGAAATTGATGGAGGGATTCAAGAAGTCCGGCATCAAGCCCGGCTGGATGGTGCTCGACGTGCTGCCGGTGCTGCCGCCCGACCTGCGCCCATTGGTGCCGCTGGACGGCGGCCGCTTTGCCACGTCAGACCTGAACGACCTGTATCGCCGCGTCATCAACCGCAACAGCCGTCTGCGCCGGTTGCTTGAACTCAAGGCACCTGAAATCATTGCGCGCAATGAAAAGCGAATGCTGCAGGAAGCGGTGGATTCGCTGCTCGACAACGGTCGCCGTGGCAAGGCCATGACGGGCGCCAACAAGCGCGCGCTCAAATCCCTGGCCGACATGATCAAGGGCAAATCGGGCCGTTTCCGCCAGAACCTGCTGGGCAAGCGCGTCGACTATTCCGGTCGCTCCGTGATTACTGTGGGCCCGACGCTCAAGCTGCACCAGTGCGGTTTGCCCAAGCTGATGGCGCTGGAACTGTTCAAGCCTTTCATCTTTGCCCAGCTCGAAGTGCGCGGCATTGCCACCACCATCAAGGCGGCCAAGAAGGAAGTCGAATCCGGAACGCCGGTGGTGTGGGACATTCTGGAAGAGGTCATCAAGGAGCACCCGGTGATGCTCAACCGTGCGCCGACGCTGCACCGTCTGGGGATCCAGGCCTTTGAGCCGATCCTCATTGAAGGCAAGGCGATCCAGTTGCACCCGCTCGTCTGCTCGGCTTTCAACGCCGACTTTGACGGTGACCAGATGGCTGTGCACGTGCCGCTGTCGGTCGAGGCGCAGATGGAATGCCGCACGCTGATGCTGGCGTCGAACAACATCCTGTTTCCGGCCAGTGGCGAACCGTCCATCGTGCCATCGCAAGACGTGGTGCTCGGTCTGTACTACACGACACGTGACCGCACCAACGGCAAGGGTGAAGGGCTGATTTTTTCAGACGTCGGTGAAGTTCGCCGCGCTTTCGACGCCGGCGAGCTTGATCTGAACGCGCGTATCAGCGTGCGCCTGACCGAATGGACCAAGGACAAGGAGACCGGCGAGTTTGTGCCATCGACCAAACTGTGGGAAACCACTGGTGGCCGGGCCCTGCTGTCCGAGATCCTGCCGAAGGGGCTGCCTTTTTCCAATATCAACAAGGCGTTGAAAAAGAAGGAAATCTCCAAGCTCATCAACGTCTCCTTCCGCAAGTGCGGCTTGAAGGAAACTGTGGTGTTTGCCGACAAACTGCTGCAATCGGGATTCCGTCTGGCCACCAAGGCCGGCATCTCGATCTGTATCGAAGACATGCTGGTGCCCAAGGAGAAGCACAGCATCATTGCACGCGCCCAGAAGGAGGTCAAGGAGATCGAGCAGCAGTACATCTCCGGCCTGGTCACGGCAGGCGAGCGCTACAACAAGGTGGTGGATATCTGGGGCAAGTCAGGCGACGAAGTTTCCAAGGGCATGATGGCCCAGCTTTCCAAGGAAAAGGTCATCGACCGCCACGGCAAGGAAGTCGAGCAGGAGTCGTTCAACTCGATCTACATGATGGCCGACTCCGGCGCCCGCGGCTCGGCAGCGCAGATTCGCCAGGTGGCGGGTATGCGCGGCTTGATGGCCAAACCGGACGGCTCGATCATCGAAACGCCAATCACCGCCAACTTCCGGGAAGGCCTGAACGTGCTGGAGTATTTCATCTCCACCCACGGTGCCCGCAAGGGTCTGGCCGACACGGCGCTGAAAACAGCCAACTCCGGCTACCTGACGCGCCGCTTGTGCGACGTGGTGCAGGATCTGGTGGTCACCGAAGACGATTGCGGCACGCAAGAAGGCTCGATCATGCGCGCCGTCGTCGAGGGCGGTGAGGTGATCGAATCGCTGCGCGACCGAATCCTTGGCCGCACCACGGCGGAAGACGTGATGCACCCCGAGAATCGCTCGGTGCTGGCCCAGGCCGGCGTGTTGCTGAACGAAGACCTGATCGAGGAACTTGAAGCCGCTGGCGTGGACGAAGTCAAGGTGCGCACCGCATTGAACTGTGAAACCCGCTTTGGCCTGTGCTCCAGGTGCTATGGGCGCGACCTCGGTCGCGGCGGATTGATCAATATCGGCGAGGCGGTTGGCATCATTGCCGCGCAGTCGATCGGCGAGCCCGGCACGCAGCTGACCATGCGCACCTTTCACATCGGCGGTGCTGCATCACGTGCCGCGATTGCTTCCAGCGTCGAAGCCAAGTCCAACGGCGTCATCGGCTTCAACGCGCCGATGCGTTATGTGACCAACAGCAAGGGCGATCTGGTCGTGATTGCCCGTTCCGGCGAAATCATCATTCATGACGAGCATGGCCGCGAGCGTGAGCGCCACAAGGTGCCTTACGGCGCAACCCTGACGGTCAAGGCTGACCAGCCCATCAAGGCGGGCGCCATTCTGGCCAACTGGGATCCCCTGACACGCCCCATCATTACCGAATTCGCCGGCAAGGTGCTGTTCGAGAACGTGGAAGAAGGCGTGACCGTGGCCAGGCAGGTAGACGATGTGACCGGCCTGTCCACGCTGGTGGTGATTGATCCGAAGCGCCGTGGCGCAACCAAGGTGATTCGCCCGCACGTCAAGCTGATCGATGCCAGCGGCAACGAAGTCAAGATTCCCGGCACCGATCACTCGGTGACCATCGGCTTCCAGATTGGCGCGCTGGTGCAGGTGCGGGACGGCCAGGATGTGGGTCCGGGTGAAGTGCTGGCACGTATCCCGATCGAAGGCCAGAAAACCCGGGACATTACCGGCGGCCTGCCGCGCGTGGCCGAGCTGTTCGAAGCCCGCACGCCAAAAGACAAGGGCACGCTGGCCGAAATGACCGGTACCGTGTCGTTTGGCAAGGAAACCAAAGGCAAGGTTCGCCTGCAGATCACCGACCCGGAAGGAAAAATCTGGGAAGACCTCGTGCCGAAAGAGAAGAACATTCTGGTCCATGAAGGCCAGGTGGTGAACAAGGGCGAGAGTATTGTGGACGGCCCGGCCGATCCGCAGGACATTTTGCGTCTGCTCGGCGTGGCCGAGCTGGCCCGCTACATCGTCGACGAAGTGCAGGACGTTTACCGTCTGCAGGGCGTGAAGATCAACGACAAGCACATTGAAGTGATT
>JAHFQQ010000232.1 GCA_023259235.1 Polaromonas sp.
GGACTCGACCGCCTGCTCGACGCAGCCTTGCGCCAGCGTGCGCACAATCAACCATCGATTGACTGACCCGGCATGACCGATCAACACACTCCAGCGCGTCGCCGCTTCCTGCGCCACACCGCCCGGCTCACAGCAGCCGCAGCCCTGCCTGCGCTGCTGGCCCCCGCCGCCCGCGCCACGGTGCCGGACGTGCGCGCGCTGGCGCTGATCCACACCCACACGCACGAAAAAATCGACCTGGTGTACGCCGACGGCGAACGCTTCCTTCCCGAGGCGCTGGGGGCGTTGAACCGCTTTTTGCGCGACCATTACACTGGCGACGTCGGCCTGATGGATCCGCAAATTTTCGAGTTGCTGCACAGCGTGCAGCGGGTGCTTGGCAGCAGCCTCGCCTTTGAGGTGATCTCCGGTTATCGCTGCCCCGCCACCAACAGCATCTTGCGCCAGACACGGGGCGGTGGCGTCGCCAGCCACAGCCTGCACATGGAAGGCCGCGCGATCGACGTGCGCCTGTCCGGCGTGCCGCTGGCCGACCTGCACAAGGCGGCGCTATCGCTGCGCGCGGGCGGCGTGGGCTTCTACCCTCGCGAACAGTTCGTGCACCTCGATACCGGAAGGGTGCGCAACTGGTGAATTTGGCTGCCTCAAGGCCAGCCGTCGGACCTGTCGCATCACCGCTGTGCTCGACCGCCGCCACTTCGTCCTGACCGGGCTGGGCACCGCCCTGGCCACCGCAGGCTGCCAGCGGGCGGCTGATGCTGCGCACATCAGCGGCGGCTTTGACGGAATCAACTACGAGCGGGGTCACTGGCTGCGTGATGCGCTGCAGGACGGCAAGCCGTGGCCGGCACCCGCCAAAACCCATGCTACCCAGGTACTGATTGCCGGCGGCGGCGTGGCCGGTCTGGCTGCCGCGCGCGCCCTGCGCCTGCAGGGAATCGACGACTATGCGCTGCTGGAGCTCGAAGATGCTGCCGGCGGCAACAGCCGCGGCAGCAGCGTGGGCGGCATGGCGTGCCCGATGGGTGCACACTATTTGCCCTTGCCCGGCAACGACGCGCCCGAAGTGCAGGACCTGCTCGAAGAGCTCGGCTTGCGCACACGGGTGGCGGGCCGCTGGCAGTATGACGAGCGCCACCTGTGCCACAGCCCGCAGGAGCGGCTGTTTTTCAACGGCGCGTGGCAGGACGGCCTGTTGCCGCTGCAGGGCGTGGCGCCGTCCACGCTGGCGCAGTACCGCCAGTTTGCCGTGCTGGTGGAGCGCGCCCGAAAGGCTGCGCATTGGACAATACCAGCACAAAATAGGCCGCCAGCCCAGGTACAATCTGCCTTGTCAGCTATTACTTTCATAGCGTATCTGGAGCAGCAGGGCCTGACCGACCCGCTGTTGCGCTGGTATCTGGACTACTGCTGCCGTGACGACTATGGCGCAGGCATTGGCGTGGTTTCGGCGTGGGCGGGCATTCACTACTTTGCCGCCCGCCACGGCTTTCACGCGCCGGGCATGGAGGGCGCCGAGTCTGAAGGCTTGCTCACCTGGCCCGAGGGCAATGCCTGGCTCACCCGCCGCCTGGCCGCCCCCTTGAGCGATCGCCTGCATACGGGCCGCGTGGTCGTGCGCATCGCCCAGGGCAAACACGGCGTGGAAGTGGACGCCTTCAACACCACTACCCAAACCATGGAGCGCTGGCAGGCCCAGCGCGCCGTGGTGGCGCTACCGGTGTTTGTAGCCGCGCGCGTGGTACAAAACCCGCCCGACTTCCTGCGCCAGGCGGCCCGTCAGGTGGTTTATGCACCATGGCTGGTGGCCAACCTCCACATCACCGCGGCGCTGCACGACCGGCCCGGTGCGGCCCCGAGCTGGGACAACGTACTTTACGGCGCGCCAGGCCTGGGTTATGTGGACGCCATGCACCAAAGCCTGCAAAGCGTGCCGGGCGCCACGGTGCTGACGTATTACCGCGCGCTGGGCGATGTACCGGACGGACGCAAGCAGTTGCTGGAAAAACCCTGGGCGGCCTGGCGCGACGATATTCTGGCCGAGTTGCATGTCGCGCACCCCGACCTGAGCGCCAAGAGCCGCCGCATCGAGATCACCCGCCATGGCCATGCCATGGCCATTCCCATCCCACAAAACAATGGTCAAATTGGCCTTTGGCCCAGGTGGAATATGGGTAAACAGCTATCAAAAACAGCGCGTAATCCAAGCCGGCAGGTGGTGGCATGGGAGCAACTGACCTTTGCCCACAGCGACTGGGCAGGTTACTCGGTGTTTGAGGAAGCGATGGCGATGGGCCATGCGGCGGGCCATGCCGCTGCCGCCTAGGGCGCGCGGCACGCTGGCCGCGCGCTCCCGCCATCCCTATGCAGGCACGCTCGGCAGCCCCGCCAGCGCCATCGCAAGCTCGGCCTCGTCATAAGGCACATCGACGAGCTTGCCCGCCATGTAGGCGCTGTAGGATGACATGTCGAAGTGCCCGTGGCCGCTCAGGTTGAACAGGATCACCTCGCTCTTTCCCTCACGCTTGCAGCGCATCGCCTCCTCGATTGCGCCGAGCACGGCGTGGTTTGCCTCCGGTGCGGGAACGATGCCTTCGGCTCGCGCGAACTGCACGCCAGCCTGGAAGCACTGGCTCTGGTGAAAGGCGACCGCCTCGATCAGGCCGAGCTCCTTCACGTGCGACACGAGCGGCGCCATGCCGTGGTAGCGCAGTCCGCCGGCGTGAAAGCCGGGCGGCGTGAAGGTCGAGCCGAGCGTGTGCATCTTCGTCAGCGGCGTCAGGTTGGCCGTGTCGCCGAAGTCGTACGCGTACTTGCCGCGCGTCAGCGATGGGCAGGCCGCCGGCTCGACGGCGACGATGCGGCGCTTCTTGCCACCGCGCAATTGCAGCCCGAGGAAGGGGAAGACCAGCCCCGCGAAATTGCTGCCGCCGCCGGTGCAGCCGATCAGCACATCCGGGTCGTCGCCCGCCATCTCCATCTGCAGGATCGCCTCCTGGCCGACGATGGTCTGGTGCATCAGCACGTGGTTCAGCACCGAGCCGAGCGCGTACTTGGTGTCGTCGTTGGTCGCCGCGACTTCCACCGCCTCCGAGATCGCGATGCCAAGCGAGCCGGGGTGGTTCGGGTCCTTGGCGAGGATCGCGCGCCCCGAGTTCGTCTCGTTCGACGGCGAGGCGACACATGTTGCGCCGTAGGTCTCCATCAGCGCGCGCCGGTAGGGCTTCTGGTCGTACGAGATGCGGACCTGGAAGACCTTGACGTCAATGCCGAACAGCGCGCCGGCGAACGCGAGCGACGATCCCCACTGGCCGGCGCCGGTCTCGGTCGAGATCTTCTTGATGCCGGCCTGCTGGTTGTACCAGGCCTGCGGAATCGCGGTGTTCGGCTTGTGCGAGCCAGCGGGCGAGACGCCCTCGTACTTATAGTAGATCCTGGCCGGCGTGCCGAGCACTTTTTCAAGCCGGCGCGCGCGGAACAGCGGCGACGGGCGCCAGAGGCGAAACACATCGCGCACCGGCTCCGGGATCTCGATTTCGCGCTCGGTGCTCACCTCCTGCATGATGAGTTCCATCGGAAACAGCGGCGCCAGATCGTCGGGGCCGACCGGCTGCTTCGTCCCCGGGTGCAGCACTGGCGGTGCGGGCACCGGCAGGTCGGCCGCGATGTTGTACCAATGCTTGGGCATCTTGCTCTCGTCGAGCAAGTATTTGGTTTGTAAACTCATGAATTTGTCTCCTTTTTTGTGAATGGGAAGATGCAGCAAAAGCCAGCAAAACTCCACTAACAGCCCTGGCTGCCCGGCAAGTATGCCCCATGGAATGAATCAGTCAAGTCTTGCCATCAGGCAAAAACTCGAGCGACCGAGGGATGGGTAATGGCAAGGCCTGACCCCGTTGCAGGGCCTGCCGGTGCGCCTGCTCTGGCGCAAACAACGCGACCAGCGCGTCCATCAACTGATGGGCCTTGCGGGAATGATCCGCGCCGAAGTTGCACACATACACATCCACGGTGACGGCCGCCTGCTCGGGCCAGGTGTGCACGCACAGATGCGACTCGGCCAGCAGCACGGTGGCGGTGACGCCGCCCGGCCCGCGCGCGCCAGCGGGAAAAGCGTGCGCGAGCTGGTTCACCGCCTGCAACTGCGCCGCCTGCACCGCCCGCACGCACCAGGCGAGCAGGCGCACTGCATCGGTCAGCCAGACGGTGTCGCAGTGGCAGCGGCTGAGATCGGCGGTGAGGTGCAGGCCTTGCATGAACCGCACTGTAAACCCGGAAACGGGCGCTGGCCGTTTAATCCCTTCAGGCCCGCCCCATAAGCCCGATCTTTTCCACCCGGTAAAATAGGGCATTACCCTGATCTTCCAGAACGAGAACCTCCCGGAGCTTTGCCTGATGGCTAATGATGAATTGATGGCGAATGCGATACGCGCACTCGCGATGGATGCCGTGCAACAAGCCAACTCGGGACACCCCGGCGCTCCGATGGGAATGGCCGACATGGCCGTCGCCCTGTGGTGCCGGCACCTCAGGCACAGCCCGCACAACCCGCACTGGTTCGACCGCGACCGCTTTGTGCTGAGCAACGGCCATGCATCCATGCTGCTTTATGCGCTGCTGCACCTCACCGGCTACAAGCTGCCGATGGCCGAGCTGAAGAGCTTCCGCCAGCTCGGCTCCATGACCCCCGGCCATCCGGAAGTGGGGCAGACCCCCGGTGCGGAAACCACCACCGGCCCGCTCGGCCAGGGTCTGACCAATGCCGTGGGCATGGCGCTGGCTGAAAAACTGCTGGCCAGCGAGTTCAACCGCGACGGGCACGTGATCGTGGACCACCACACCTATGTTTTTATGGGCGACGGCTGCCTGATGGAAGGCATCAGCCACGAGGCGGCCGCGCTGGCTGGCGCCTGGCAGCTCGGCAAGCTGATCGCGCTGTACGACGACAACGGCATTTCCATTGATGGTCCGGTGGCGCCCTGGTTTATCGACAACACACCGCTGCGCTTTGCCGCGTATGGCTGGAACGTGATCGGCCCGATTGACGGCCACGATGCCGATGCGGTGTCGGCAGCTATTGGCGAAGCGAAAAATGCAGCCGCCAAGCCAACGCTGATTGTTTGCAAAAGCCGCATCGGCCAGGGTACG
>JAHFQQ010000233.1 GCA_023259235.1 Polaromonas sp.
GATCAGGAATGAAGGACCAGGCGCGGAGGAATTTGAAAGCACGGAGTTGGGCAAGGAAAAAGTGTTGGCGCCAGGCGCATCCAGCTTTCTGATTTTCCAGGGACTCAAGCCGGGTACTTACAAGTTCTTCGGTGAATTCCATCCGGCTACGGCGCAAGGCCGCTTCGTCGCAAAGTGAGGAAAAACTTCGATGGGTGATGCGCTCTTCGTCGTCTGGCGCGAAAGCGTCGAGGCGATCCTGGTTATCAGCATTCTGTATGCCTGGCTCAAGCGCAACGATCACGATGGTCGGGGCATGCGTGCCTTGTGGTCTGGCGTTGCGGCCGGGGTCGTACTTGCCGTGGCATTAGGCTGGGCCATGGTCGCGGCACAAGGCGAGTTGTCCGGTGCCGCGCTGGAGTGGTTTCAGATTGCAATCCTGTCCGTCGCCGCGGGCTTGATCGTGCAAATGGTGTTGTGGATGCAATTGCATGGGCGCGGGATCAGGCACGAGCTGGAACACCACATGGCCCAGGCGGTGCAGCGCTCTGGAGCATTTGGGATTGCAATCATTGCTGCACTGGCCGTCGCGCGCGAGGGGGCGGAAACCGTAATTTTCTTGTATGGCATCGGGATCGAAGGCAACTCCGGCGCGGGAATGGCGGGCGGCGCAGCTCTCGGATTCCTGCTGGCGGCCGTGTCCACCACGTACTGGATCGGCGTCATGTTTGCTCAGCGCAGGTTCGCTCGCCATGAATAGGATGCTGACGGCGACAGATCGCACAGGTGTAAAGAAAGACGCCGACACCCCCCGGCTGGCCAAAATTGGCAACTCCATGCGCCGCCACCGAACGGCGATTCTTGTTTTGCAGTGGATTGTGGTGGTTTTCTATTTTTTCTTGCTGATCATTCCCGGTTTTATGGCGCTGCCGCCGGAAGACGCGCATCTGTATGACAATCTGCGCCTGTTCGCGCAGTTCCTGTTCTGGGGCATATGGTGGCCGTTTGTCATGCTCAGCACGATGCTGCTCGGGCGCGTCTGGTGCGGCGTATTCTGTCCGGAAGGCGCATTGACCGAGTTCGCCGGCCGTCATGGCCTGGGCCGCTCGATTCCGCGCTGGATGCGCTGGAGCGGCTGGCCCCTGACCGCGTTTGTATGCACCACGATTTATGGGCAATTGATCAGTGTCTACGACTATCCGAAAGCTGCCCTGCTGATTCTGGGCGGCTCCAGCGTGGCCGCAGTTGTAGTCGGATTTGTGTATGGCAAGGGAAAACGTGTCTGGTGCCGCTATCTCTGTCCGGCCAACGGCGTGTTTTCGCTGCTCGCCAAGATCGCGCCGGTTCATTTCCGGGTCAACGAGGAAGCGTGGAAGCGCGACACCACGCGCCAACCGATGGTGGACTGCGCACCGCTGATCGATATTCGCCACATGAAAAGCGCATCGGCCTGCCATGCCTGCGGGCGCTGCAGCGATTTTAAGGGCGCAGTCACCCTCGCTGCGCGTTCGCCCGCCAGCGAGATCCTGAACACCAACAACCACGATGTCAAGACGGAAGAGGCACTGATGCTGGTTTTTGGCGTGATCGGGATTGCCACGGCAGCGTTTCAATGGTCGGCGAGCGCCTATCTGGTTGAGATGAAAACCGCCATGGCCACCTGGCTGATTGACCATAATTCGTTTTTTCTGCTTCAGGACGATGCACCGTGGTGGCTGCTCACGCACTATCCGGCGGCGCATGACGTATTCACCTGGCTGGATGGAATTTGTATCCTGATATTCGTCGTGGGCGGCGGCTCTGCGCTTGGCTTGGCGGTGTTGACCGCGGTCTGGCTGGCGGCTCGGTTGGCAAATCATCCGACCTTGTCCTGGCAGCGCCTGGCGCTGTCGCTGGTGCCGATTGCAGGCGCCGGGATCTTTCTTGGCCTGTCGATGCTGACCTTGTCGCATCTCAAGGCAGAAAGAATCCCGCTTGAATGGGTACCGGCCACGCGCGCCATACTGCTGGCAACAGGCAGTGGGTTTTCTGCCTATCTGGGCTGGAAACTGACAGTTGTGCGTTTTTCCGTGCGCCCTTTGCTGGCTTTCTCCGTCAGTTTGCTGCCGATCGTGTTGATCGATGCAATATGGGTGGCGATATTTTTTGTCTGAAAGGAATCGCGCACAGGAGTTTGACGCTCACTCCTTGAACGGTTCGATTGCTCCAGGCTTGCGCAGCATCTTGTTCACCTCATCGAGATGCATCTCTTCCTCGACGATCATGTCTCTCGCATATTCCTCAAGCAATACGGAATGTCCTTCAACAATTTTCAGCAGATCGTAATAGGCTGCAAGCGCTATTTTTTCATGTTCAAGGCTTTCCCTGAGAATGTCGCCGATATCGTGTTTTGTCGTTTCGAGCAAGGGACCAATCTTTAACGAAGGATGGCCGCCAAGCAACGTCACCAACTCGCCAGCCCTGTGGGCATGATTAAGGCCTTCCTCTGCATTGCTCTTGAGCCAGGAAACGATGGGAATGCGGTTGTAACCATAGATCATGAGCGAATAGTGCGTGTAGATCACCACCCCCGCCAATTCCAGCTCCATGATCCGGTTCAGCGCATCAATTGCGACCTGTGTCTTTGTGCTTTCCATTTTGTTTTCTCCTGTTGATTTAAACGCATGAAAAAAGGCTGATCAGCCAGACATCTCTTTCGCCGACCCTGCATTGGCATTTTGCACCACAATAGGCATGTTTGTCTTTTGGCAGAAGCCTCCTGCGCTATTGCGACCCGCCTTTATGCCGTGGTCACGCGCTACGCCTTCGCTACGCCAAAAACCTGTAAGCCTGCATCCGATACCCAGCAGAAAAACCACTGAAAATGACCTCTACTACTGCTCTTTCGTTCGCTACCTGCGATCTTTGCGATACCCATAAAAACGACCACTCAGGCGCGTTCAGGGTGCTGCCCCCGGTGTTCAGGGACTATGGCGGCGTTCAAAAATTCAGCGGACCGGTTGTTACCGTCAAATGCTTTGAAGACAACTCGCTGGTCAAGGCGGCGGTTGATTCGCCTGGCGAGGGCCGCGTGCTGGTGGTGGATGGCGGCGCGTCGATGCGCCGCGCTTTGCTGGGCGGCAACCTTGGTGCCGCCGCCGCGAAAAATGGCTGGGCCGGTGTGGTCCTGGATGGCTGCGTGCGCGATGTGGCCGAACTGGCGCAGTGCCGCGCCGGTATCCGGGCGCTGGCCGCCATGCCGCTACCGACGGAAAAACGCAACGAAGGCCAGAACGGGGTGGCGGTGCAGATTCAGGGTGTATGGGTTTATCCGGGCGATTGGCTCTATGCCGACGAAGATGGCATCGTTGTGATGACAGCGCCGCTGTTGGCCTGAGTGTCCGGGCCCGGACCTGTCCCGACCGGCAGGCTCAGCCTTTCAGTCCTTTGTAGAGCATATAGGCCGCCAGCGCGTACAAGATGCTGGCAAACACCCGCTTGAGCTTGTCCACGGGCAGTTTGTGGGCGGCTCGTGCGCCCAGGGGCGCGGTGGAGAAGCTGCACACGGCAATCAAAGCAAGCGCGGGCAGCCAGATATAGCCAAAGGAGCCGCCTGGCAGGCCCTGCACCTGTTGCCCGCTGATCACATAGCCGAGCACATTGCTCACTGCGATGGGAAACCCCAGCGCCGCGGAGGTGGCCACGGCATTGTGTATTGTGATGTTGCACAAGGTCATGAAAGGCACGCTGATGAAGCCGCCGCCCGCGCCAACCAGGCCCGACAGAAAACCGATCAGGCCGCCAGCCGCCAGTTGGCCTGCGGTGCCCGGCATTTGCCGCGTGGGTTCGGGCTTTTTGTTCAGGAACATCTGCGTTGCGGAAAAGCTCACAAACAGGGCAAAGAAGATCGCCAGGTAAGAGCCCTTGAGCAGCGAGAACACCCCCAGGCTGCCGATGATGCTGCCCGCGATGATGCCTGGGGCCAGCCGGCGCACGATATCCCAGCGCACGGCTCCGCGCTGGTGGTGCGCCCGGACGCTGGAGATCGAGGTGAAAATGATGGTTGCCATGGAGGTGGCGATGGCCATCTTCACTGCCAGATCAGGCGCCACGCCGCGGTTCGACAGGATGATGGTGATGAAAGGCACCATGATCATGCCACCGCCAATTCCCAGCAAGCCGGCCAGAAAGCCGGTGCCTATGCCCAGCAAGCCGAGCTCAATGATGATGAGAGGTTCGAGATTCATGCGAGGGCGATGCGTGATGCGACCTGTGTTGCTGCCGGTGACCCGCGGGGCACCGCCCCCGGGAGACGGAAAAAGGTGTCTGCGAGTGCCACCGGACCGTCATCCTGAACCGGGGTTCAGGTGGGCGAGGGCAGTCGGGTTTCGGGTTCGTCTGACGCGAGACGATCACGCCTGCCAGACAATTTACCAAGCCCGTGCTCGTGGAGCATTGGTTCAAGGAAATATAAAGCCCGGTGCGCACCGCAGACAAATTAATTGTAGGCCCTTGCGGCTGTTGCGCGGGAATGCGACAGGCTTATTTTTGGAAAATTTGACCCTGTCAAAGCAGCTGACCGTCAATACCCAGCGCACTGTCCAGCCGCTGCAGCAAGGCAGCGAGCTGCGGATCCGGCGCGTCCTTGCTGGCATCCGGGCTGCCATTTTGCACGTGGAGCTGTGTTGCGGCTGGCGCAGCCATGCCGGTGACGCTGGCGCCACGTTCGGGAAGCTCGAATGCGAGGTTCAGGGCAGCCAGCACCGCAATGCGGTCACGCGCCTTGGTCTTGCCGGCGTCGCGGATTTTGCACATGGCGGCGTCCACTCGGCCAACCGCCTCAAGCAGGCGTGCGTCACCATTTTCGGGGCAGCCGAGCAAGTAGCTCTGGCCCATGATTTGCACTTCGAGCTGTTTCATCGCTCGGTTTCCATCGGCGGCTTCGTGGCGTGGGCGATGCTTTCCGGCAGACGCTCGAGCAGCGCATCGACACGGGAGCGGGCGGCGCTGAGCCGTGATTTGAGTGAATCGCGTTCATGGGTCAGAACGGTGACCTGGTCAGCCAGAAGGGCGTTGGTGCGCTGCAATTCTTCGTAACGCAGCAGCAACCGCTCCATGCGCTCGATGAGTTGGCCGATTTGGGTTGGATTCGACATGACAGGGCCGATTGTAAGGTTTGCCGCCTTTTG
>JAHFQQ010000234.1 GCA_023259235.1 Polaromonas sp.
GGCACGCCGTTCATGGCGGTCAGCACCATGGTGTCCGGGCCCATCAGCGGCGCAATCTGCCGGGCAACTTCGGGAAGCGAAGGGGCTTTGACCGCCAGCACGATCAGCTCCTGAATGCCCAAGTCGGCCGGATTGGCGCTGCATGCCACGGCGTGCGAGGTGACGCGCCCATTGTCGTTCAGTCGCAGGCCATGCCGCAGCAAGGCGTCCAATGTGGCTCCGCGCGCGACCACGCTGACGCTGCAGCCGGCCCGGGCCAGGCCGCTGGCGATCCAGCCGCCGATGGCGCCGGCGCCATAAATGCATATTTTCATGGCAACATTCTCTCAGCAAGCGGGTCAGCCACACGTCCCGTCGCAGGCGGCGCCCGCTATATTCGGTGCATGGCCAAGGAAAAAACAATTTACACCTGCACCGAATGCGGCGGCGTCAGCCCCAAGTGGCTGGGTAAATGCCCGCATTGCGACGCCTGGAACACGCTGATCGAATCGATCGCTGAAAGCACGCTGGCGGCCAAAAATCGCTACAGCAACCCGCACCAGGGGTTGGCCCAGGCCTCGAAAGTCACGGCGCTGGCCGATATTGACGCCACCGACATGGCGCGCACGCCCACCGGCCACGACGAACTTGATCGCGTGCTGGGCGGCGGCGTTGTGGAGGGCGGCGTGGTGCTGATCGGCGGCGACCCCGGCATCGGAAAATCCACCCTGCTGCTGCAGGCGCTCGACTCGCTCCAGCGCGCCGGGCTGAGCACGCTGTATGTCACCGGCGAGGAAAGCGGCGCGCAGGTGGCGCTGCGTTCGCGCAGGCTGGGGCTGCACGGTTCGCGGGTGCTGGTGCTGGCTGAGACCCAGCTGGAAAAAATACTCGCCACGCTGCAGGCCAGCCAGCCGGCGATTGCCGTGATCGATTCGATTCAGACGGTGTACTCTGATCAGCTCAGCTCGGCCCCCGGCTCGGTGGCGCAGGTGCGCGAGTGCGCGGCCCACCTGACGCGCGCGGCCAAGTCCAGCGGCGTCTGCATCGTGCTGGTCGGCCATGTCACCAAGGACGGCGCGCTGGCCGGCCCGCGCGTGCTGGAACACATGGTTGACACCGTGCTGTATTTTGAGGGCGACACGCATTCGAGTTTTCGCCTGGTGCGCGCCATCAAGAACCGTTTTGGCGCGGTCAATGAAATCGGCGTCTTTGCCATGACCGAAAAAGGCTTGAAGGGCGTGACCAATCCGAGCGCGATCTTTTTGAGCCAGCACCCGTCGCCGGTGCCTGGCAGTTGCGTGATGGTTACGCTGGAAGGCACGCGCCCGTTGCTGGTCGAGATCCAGGCGCTGGTCGATGGCGGTGGCCCAAGTCCGCGGCGGCTGAGCGTCGGGCTGGACCGCGACCGCCTGGCCATGCTGCTGGCTGTGCTGCATCGTCATGCGGGCGTCGCCTGCGCGGATCAGGATGTGTTTGTCAATGCGGTGGGCGGCGTGCGCATCACCGAGCCGGCAGCTGACCTGGCAGTGATGCTGGCGATCACTTCGAGCCTGCGCGGCAAGCCGTTGCCCAAGGGTTTTATGGCGTTTGGCGAGGTCGGGCTGGCCGGTGAAGTGCGGCCGGCCCCGCGTGGCCAGGAGCGGCTCAAGGAAGCTGCCAAGCTGGGGTTTAGCGTGGCTGTGGTGCCCAAGGCCAACGCCCCCAAAAAACCGGTTGAGGGATTGATCATCCATGCCGTGGACCGGGTCGAGCAGGCCATGGAAGTGGTGCGCAGTCTGAGCTGAACCGCGCCAGCGTCCGGCGCGTAAAATCAGTGGTTTGATTTTCCACTTCACCACAGGATCCGCATCATGCCCCCAGTAGCACCTTCCATGTCAGACCGCGACGGCAAAATCTGGATGGATGGCCAGATGGTGGAGTGGCGCGACGCCAGGATTCATGTGCTGACCCACACCCTGCATTACGGCTGCGGCGCATTCGAAGGCGTGCGCGCCTACAACACGGCCGATGGCACGGCGATCTTTCGCCTCGAAGACCATACCGAGCGCCTGCTCAACAGCGCCAAAATCCTGCGCATGAAGGTTCCTTTCAGCAAGGAAGCGCTTATCGAAGCCCAAAAGGCCGTCGTGCGCGAGAACAAGCTTGAGTCCTGCTACCTGCGTCCGCTGACCTGGATCGGCGACAAAAAGCTCGGCGTGTCGCCCAAGGGCAATGACATTCACGTCATGATCGCCGCCTGGGCCTGGGGCGCCTATCTGGGTGAAGAGGGCATGGCGCGCGGCATTCGCGTCAAGACCTCCAGCTACGCGCGCCACCATGTCAACATCACCATGACGCAAGCCAAGGCGGTGAGCAACTACACCAACTCCATCCTCGCCAACACCGAAGCCACCGATGATGGCTACGACGAAGCCCTGCTGCTCGATACCTCCGGCTTTGTGTCCGAGGGTTCAGGCGAGAACGTGTTCATCGTCAAGGACGGCGTGGTTTCTACGCCTGACCTGTCGGCCGGCGCGCTCAAAGGCATCACGCGTGACACCGTGTTTCATATCTGCAGGGACCTGGGCCTGGAAGTGGTGCAAAGACGCATCACGCGTGATGAGGTGTACATCGCTGACGAAGCGTTTTTTACCGGCACGGCGGCTGAGGTTACACCCATCCGCGAGCTCGACCGCATTGAAATCGGTTCCGGCTCGCGTGGCCCGATCACCGGGAAAATCCAGCATGCGTTCTTTGAGATCGTGAACGGGCGCAATCCGAAATACGCATCCTGGCTGAGCAAAGTCTGAGAGTGTGGGACAGGCTGCGGCCGCGCGGTGGCAAGCACCGTCCTCAACCGATTAAGGGTGTTTATGAAATTATTTGTTGAACTTCTTGCCTCCGACGTCAATCGCGAGGGTGACGTGTATTGCCCCAATCCCAAGGCCGACATGACGCTGTGGAACAGCCACCCCCGGGTCTATCTGGATGTGGCCGATACCGGTCAGGCCAAGTGCCCCTATTGCGGAACCGTTTACAAGCTGAAAAGCGGCGAGCACCTTGATGCACACCATTGATACTCGTGTGGCAGCTTCGTAGGCCAGGCTGGCACCGCATATCCCGACATGGGAAAATTGGCGTCAGAACCCAATTCCTTGATCATCGCGCCGCAGTGGATAGGCGACGCGGTCATGACCGAACCCCTGCTGCGCCGATTGCACGCGCGTGGCGAGCGCCTGACAGTCGGGGCTCTGCCCTGGGTGGCACCGGTGTACCGCGCCATGCCTCAGGTGGCTGAGGTCATTGAATTTCCGTTTGCCCATGGCGGTTTGCAGTTCAAGGCACGCCGCAGCATGGCCAGGCGCATCAAAGGCCGGTTCGACCATGCCTACGTGTTGCCCAATTCGCTGAAAAGCGCGTTACTGCCGTTGCTGGCCGGGATTCCCAACCGCATTGGCTACCTGGGCGAGGCGCGTGTGGGGCTGCTCACGCAGCGGCTCAAAAACCCCAAGGGCAGGCCGCCGATGGTGGCGTTTTATTCCGCCCTCAGTGGCGAGCCGGACACCGAGGGCGACCATCCCGAGTTGCGCATGGGCAGTGACGAGATCGACGCCGCGCTGCAGTCCCTGGGGTTGTCTCGCGGCGGCTACTACGTGTTCGCGCCCGGCGCCGAGTTCGGGCCGGCCAAGCGCTGGCCGGCGGCGCACTTTGCGGCACTCGCCAGCTCACTGGAACTGCCGGTGGTTCTGCTTGGCTCCGGCAAGGAGGCTGGCCTGTGCGACGAAATTGCAGCGCCTGTGAATGCTGCACAGCCAGAAAAATGTCTCAACCTGGCCGGTAAAACCTCGCTGCTTCAGGCGCTGAGCCTGATCGCTGCCAGTCAAAGCACGGTCAGCAATGATTCCGGCCTGATGCATGTGGCTGCCGCATTCGGCGTGCCGCAGGTCGCCATTTTCGGTTCGTCCAGTCCGCTGCACACACCGCCCCTGAACGGACAGGCCGCCGTGATATGGCTCAAAAACGATCCCGCCTACCAGCCGCCGCTCGACTGCGCACCGTGCTTCGCCCGGATATGCCCGCTCGGCCACACCCGTTGCCTCAATGACATCGGTGCCGAGCAGGTATTGCGGATCATGAGAAAAAAGTAGCGGCGCGTTCAACGGCCGGGTTTCCGGTTTTGTCTCACGACTGCTGTTCTGCAATCGGCAGTTCAACAATGAATGATGCGCCGCCGCCGGGCCGGGCCTCGCAGCGCACGGTGCCGCCATGGCGCTGGCTGATGGATTTGACCAGCGCCAGCCCCAGGCCGACGCCGCCTTCACGCTCGCTGGCTCCGGGCAGGCGGTAAAACGGTTCAAAAATGCGCTCGCGCTGACCAACCGGGACTCCCGGCCCGCGGTCATGTATCTTGATGACGGCCAGTTGCTTGTTGCCAACAGGAATTTGCGCCAGTTCCACGTTGATTTCACCATTGCCGTAACGCCTGGCGTTTTCCAGCAGGTTGCGGATCAGACGCCGAAGCAGCCGCGGTGAGCCGTGCACGGTCAGGCTGTGGCCGGTTCTGGCGATTCCAGTGGTCGCCAGCTCGGCGTTCAGTTCGGCATTGACGCGCGAGCATTCTTCCGCTGCCAGTCCGGTCAGGTCCAGCGTCTCAAAAGGCTCGGCATCCGCCTGCCGGGCATCAAGCCGGCTGGCCAGCAGGATCTCATCGATCAGTTGGTCAAGCTCGTTGATGCTGCGCAGAATTTCACCTTTCCTGCGGGCGGTGCGTGCGAGCGCTGACGGGTCGGCGTCAGGAGCCTCGCTCTCCATCAGTTCCAGTCCCATGCGGATGCGTGCCAGTGGCGAGCGCAGTTCGTGCGAGGCGTTTGCCAGCAGGGATTTATGCGAGTCCATCAGGGCTTCGATCCGCTCGGCTGCGTGGTTGAAACGCCGCGCCAGAAAAGCCACCTCGTCGCGGCCATCGATATCGATTCGCGCGGACAGGTCGCCCGCCCCCCAGCGCTCCACGCCGCGCTGCAATGCCTCAAGCCGCAGTGTCAGCCGCCGCATCACAGGGTAGGCCCCCAATGCCACGGCGAGCCCCACCAGGCCCAGCATCCAGCCAAAACTGAAACCAAACGGCAGACGGTTCCAGGAACTGCCGGGGGGGCGGCTGGGCCGCGGCAGCAG
>JAHFQQ010000235.1 GCA_023259235.1 Polaromonas sp.
AGCGCGCGCAGCCGCGATGGCCGCGGCGGTGCGAAGGGCGCGCGCCGGTCGGGTTCGTCCCGGCTTTCGCGCGCGATGAAGCGCTTGACGATGCGGTCCTCCAGCGAATGGAAGCTGATCACGACCAGCCGTCCGAGCGGGGCCAGCAGCTCCAGCGCCGCGTTCAGGCCCTGCTCGAGCTCTTCAAGCTCGGCGTTGACGTAAATCCGAAGAGCCTGAAATGTGCGCGTTGCAGGGTTCTGGCCCGGCTCGCGGGTTTTGACCGCACCAGCCACGACTTCGGCCAATTCAGTGGTGCTTCGAAGAGGGCCCCGTTCCTGTCGGCGACGGTCAATCGCCTTTGCAATCGGCCCAGCAAACCGTTCTTCGCCATATTCACGTATCACCTCCGTCATGCTTTCGATGGATGCGCCCGCCAGCCAGTCGGCCACGCTCTGGCCGCGGGTGACATCCATGCGCATGTCCAGAGGACCGTCTTGACGAAAGGAAAAACCACGCGCCGGGTTGTCGATCTGCGGTGAGCTCACGCCCAGGTCCATCAGCACGCCGGCCGCACTGGCCGCGGGCAACTGGCCCAGGCAGACAAAGCCTTCGTGACGGATTGAAAAGCGCGCATCGACGATGGCTTTCGCTTCGGCGACGGCCTCCAGATCCTTGTCGAAGGCAGTCACGCGGCCCATCGCGGAGAGTTGCGACAGTAGCAGGCGCGAGTGCCCGCCACGCCCGAAGGTCGCGTCGATGTAGTGACCATCCGGGTTGACGACCAGCGCTGCGATGGCTTCGTTCAACAGGACGGTGCAGTGTGGCCATGGGCTGTTCACCATCTTCCTTCAGAATGAAAAATCTCTGAAAACATCGGGCATCTCACCCTTCATCTGCTCGGCCTCACGGGCTGCGTATGTTGCCGCATCCCAGAGCTCAAAATAGCTGCCCATGCCCAGCAAAATCGTATCTCGACTGATGCCGGCCGCGGCGCGCAGCTCTGGCGATACCAACACCCGGCCGCTCGCGTCGACGTCCACATCCATGGCATTGCCCAGGAAGATTCGCTTCCACCACTGCGCCTGCATGGGCAGCGCGGCAATTCGCTCACGGAACTTTTCCCACTCATTACGAGGAAAAATCATCAGGCAACCATGCGGGTGTTTGGTGATGGTGAACTGGCTGGATGCGTCCGAACCAAGTGCATCACGATACCGGGTCGGCACAGAAAGCCGGCCCTTCGCATCGAGAACCAGAGACGACGCACCTTGAAACACCACTAGAGATCCTTGAAAAACACTTTTCACCACTAAATTGCACTTTTTCCCACTTTATCAGGAAACTTTTTGCAAGCAAGTGATTGGAAACAAATTCTTTCAACGAAATCAAAGGCTTAGCCGTATTCTGTGAAGTGAATTTCGGATAAAGATGTTCTAAATTAAGGACTTAGAGCATGCAATCAAAGTCTTTCTTTAAGCCGACAGGGGCGCGGAATGGATCCATCAAGAGAACTTTCAGTAATTTCTCACCGATCTGAGGGTTTAACACTATGGCAGTCGACAGGATCTGATCCTTTTGGGCCGCGCTTTGCGAAGGTTTTCGCCGAGCCTGTAATCGGCACGCAGGTACTGCCGTGACCGTTCTGAAGAGATGGCGATCAACAACCAGGAATCCTCACCAGCGCTGATTCATCACTCAGACAGCAAGAATGTTATTGCCAGTTTGGGCGGCCTGATTCCAGAACGAGGCTGGTGAAACACGGAATACCGCAAGGTGAATGGGTGTGACAACACACGGGCGGAACGTATCATGGATGACGATCAAACACGAAGAGGTGCGGATGCCCGGTTGTTGATCGACCGGGACGGGCACAAATAACGATTTCGCAAGGACCTCAAACCGGCTCGATCCTCAACACCGGTGATTTCATTGCGCTTGAAAGTCGCCTCAAACCCACGTGGTCATTACAGCGATTGATCGGCGCACCTTCCGGCAGCGGGCTGCGCCGGGTGTCATGGCAAGACTTGGTGCGGATCGGCAAAACCAACCTCAGTCAAGGCGAACCACCACCGTCGCATTTTCGGTGATTCCGATCACGTTAAAAAATGCGGCTACCAGGCGGTTGACGTCCAAAAACTGTACTGAGCGCTTTTCAGCCTGACGCGCTGAGGCCCAATTAAGCAACGCTCCGGCGGCGGAAAAATCGACGCGGACCAGCCTGCCGCAGGAAATCAGCATGGTATCCGAGCCGACGAATTTTCCCTCCAGCTGGTCCAGCACCGCGATCACGTCACCCTGAATATCTCCGGTCAGCTCGACGGATACCACCTGATTGACCTGTGAACTCTGCGTCCCAAACTGGGTATCGCTGTCCATCGAGCTGAGCCCCGAATGAACCGAGTCACCGGACGTATCGCCGGCAATGCTCGGACCGGACAAGACTTGACCTTGCGCGTCAATCGACTCGTACTCGCAACGGGCGGGCGCCCAGGCCGGCGGGGATAGCTCGTAGGTGACGCAAAAATCAAGGGCTGCCAGCTCAAAGTCGTCGGGCTGATGCATGACACGTAGCGCCTCCAGGCGAAGCAGCCACCCCTTCTGGGCGGCTTCGCGGTTGCCCGAAGGCGTGGCCTCCTGCAGCACTTGTTGCAGTTGCGCCTCACCAATGAAGCGCAACCCGACTGGCTGTGCGGCCCAGTCGCTGAAAACCTTGGTCAGCGGCTCGACGGCAGTGGTTTCAATCGTTTTAAGATTGCTCCAGTTCAGACGCCATGGCATCGGCGCCTTGGCGAGCGCCGCCTTGAGGGCCGCGACGGTCTGGATCCCAAGCACTGACGGACAAATCCAGTCAGCCGTGGACCGGTAGGCCGCCGCTTTGGCCGGCTTGGCGTGTATTTCCACCATTTTCTGCATCGAAAACCACTGCGGCGCCGAACGGTCAAAGCGCTCGGCGAACTCGATGGCGGCGGCTTCAAACTTGTCCTGTGCGCCAGTAGCCCGGTAATAGTCAAACAGCGTCAGCCAGGTTTCCGCGGATAGTGTCCGGTTACTGACAGGCCCCAGAATTTCAAGCAGCCCCGCTTCAGCGCCTACATCGTCGCCGTTGGCAAACCGGATTGCGGCCTCTTCGAGCCCCGCATCATGCACCAAGCCTTCTTCCACATCGACCGCGGTGAGTTTGGATGGTGAAAACGCAGAGGAATGGCTTTCACCGGTTTCCTGCAGTCCCGATAGCCCCCCCATTGCCGGGAGATTGTCCTTCGGCCTGACCACTCTGGAGGCGGCCAACGCCACGGACAAGGAATCAGGCACGGTCGGCAACAGCCCCTGCGCCGACGTGACTTGCGCCTTTTTCTGGGCCTCTGGCAGCCCCATCGGGGCAGTGAGCTTGTAGGCGGCAGGCAGTTCGTGATCCAGCAGGGGATTCTGCGTCACGCCATCCTTGCCTTGCGGCATCAGTGGCGCCTGAACCGAGGGGCCCGGTGCATTGACATTCTTGGTTTTCCACCAATGCATGGACATCTGCGCTTCAATTTCATCGATCTTCTTGATCGTTGATGCCCGGTCATCCGGGCGGGAAGGCATGCTACTTTGGAAAAACGAAGGCCGTTCGCCCGGATCCAGGCCGGCGCCCACCATGGCTTCGCGCTTGCGCAGCTTGCGCAGCATGTCAAATTCGCGCTTGCGCACAAAGTCGTTGCGACGCTTGCGCTCAATCATCTCCTTGAGCAACTGCTTGCTGACCGATTCGTCCTGCTCCGCTTGCACGGAATCCAGATCGGACCAGCTCGTGGCCGGGTTACGGACGAACTTGACCATCTTGGACAACAAGCCTGGGGCGGAATCTTCTTTGGCCATGGCTGAGTGTTTGAAAAAGCCTCCTGTTGACAAGCCTCGCCGTCAATCGCCAAACATCTTCTGTTTGAGCTCGCGGCGTTGCTGTGCTTCCAGAGACAAATTGGCTGTAGGTCTTGCAATCAGGCGGCCCACCCCGATTGCTTCACCAGTTTCGTCGCAGTAACCGTAGTCACCTGAATCAATGCGGGCAATCGACTGTTCGATCTTCTTGAGCAGCTTGCGCTCGCGGTCACGGGTCCGCAATTCAAGAGCGTGCTCTTCCTCAATGGTAGCGCGGTCCGCCGGATCGGGCACCACGACCGTGTCTTCACGCAGGTGTTCGGTGGTTTCACCGGCATTATCATGAATGTCCTGCTTGAGCACCGACAGCTTGTGGCGGAAAAACGCAAGCTGCTTTTCGTTCATGTACTCGGAGTCCGGCATGGCCTTGACTTCCTCGTCGGTCAATTCTTCCGCCGATCTGGTTTTCCAGTTGTTGGCAAGTCTGGGGTCTTTTTTGGCGGCCGCCTGAATGGGCGGCGCAATCACACGTTCGGTCATTGTGGCGTAACTGGCTTTGGCCGCATCAGGCGCATGGGTTGGCACCATGGGTGCGAATGGAGGTGATTGAATGGCGGTGCGGGCCGAACTTCTTCGGCCTGGCTTCAAGGGCTTAGGGACCATCAGCGCCGAGCTTGAAGCGGGTTTCGGGGCCGGCACGGGCGTGGCGGTACGCGACGCTGCTTGCGCACTGACGCTGACTTTGGTGCTGCCGCTACTTTTGGCAGCAGGGTGGACAGGTGCTTTTGCCGCCGGTTTCAGCGATGTTTTTGTCAATGCTTTTGTCACGGATTTGGTGGGTTTGGGCACAGCCCTGGTTTGCGTCGGCACCGGTTTGGTGACCGCTTTCTTGCTGGGAGGCGATATGGCCTTTTTCGTGGGCGCGGTGGTCTTGACAGTTGGCCTGGCTTTCGCTTTGGGGACAACGACGCCAGCCGGCTTGACTGCTTTTTTCACAGCCTTGACGGGAGCTTTTGGCGTTGCCTGCCTGGCTTTCGTCGCGGGTTTGACCGCCCCTCGAGTTGTTTCCCTGGCGGATGTTTTGGTTTTCTTGGCGTCGGCTTTCACAATGTGTCTCCTCGGGGAAGCCGCAGCGGGAGAGCCCTCGAGCCCCTGTTGCGACTGGCCGGCCGAGCCGGGACCAGTCGGTCCAGCCCGGTCTGCTGGCAGATTTCCTGGTTTGTCTGTTGCCTGCCAGTTTTTAGCGGCCACTATATCGCGACTCCTGCTTT
>JAHFQQ010000236.1 GCA_023259235.1 Polaromonas sp.
CACCGGGTGTTTGCGCAGGAGATGGGCGCGGTGTCGTCAAAAACGCTGCCCGGCCACGACATGGATCTGTTCGATGACTACTGCGAACATCTGCTGGTGCGTGATGCGGACAGCCAGGAGGTGATCGGCACCTACCGCGTGCTGACGCCCACGCAGGCCCAGCGCGTCGGCAGGACCTAACCGCATGAAGATTGCACTTATCACCGATGCCTGGCAGCCCCAGGTCAACGGAGTGGTGACCACACTGCTGGAACTGGTGCACGAGTTGACGCAAGGCGGGCATCAGATAAAAGTGATTCAACCCGGCCAGTTCCGCACCCGGCCCTGTCCCGGCTATGCCGGGGTCGAGCTGGCAGTGCGCCCCAGGCGCGCCCTCTCGGCGATGCTGGAGGCCTTTGCGCCAGATGCCATCCACATTGCGACTGAAGGTCTGTTGGGCTGGGCCGCTCGAAGCCACTGCCGCCAGGGCGGACTGGCATTCACAACCGCCTTTCGCACCAAGTTTCCCGAAATCCTCAACGCGGCGCGAAAAATTCCCCTGTCGTGGGGCTACGCGCTGCTTCGCCATTTTCACAAGACGTCGTCTGGTGTGATGGTGCCGACCCACGGTGTGCTGCAGATGCTTGAACAGCGGGGCTTCCGCAACCTGCGAAGTTGGACGCATGGTGTGGATACGCGACTGTTCGCATTTCAGCCGCAGCCTTCTGGGTATCCGCCCGCGGGGCCTCTGGTGCGTCCGGTTTTACTTTTTGTCGGTCGCGTGTCGCATGAATAAAATATCGAAGTCTTCTTGCGGCTGGACATTCCGGGCACCAAAATCGTCTGCGGGGTCGGGCCGCTGGAGGCGTCGCTCAGGGCGCGCTACCCTCATGTGTGCTGGATGGGAGTATTGGTCAGGAGCGAGCTTGCCAAAGTGTATGCGGCCGCTGATGTTTTTGTTTTTCCGGGCAGGTCGGAAACCTTTGGCCTGGTGATGCTTGAAGCCATGGCCAGCGGCACGCCGGTTGCGGCCTATCCGGTAGATGGCCCGTTGCAAGTGCTGGGAAAAGGGGATGGAAGTTGTCACGGCGGTGTCATGCACGACGATTTGCAGCGGGCCTGTTACAGCGCGCTGGCGCTGGCGCTGCCGCGCGGCGAGGCGCGCGCGCGGGCACTGGACTTCAGCTGGGCGCAGGCTGCGCAGGTGTTTGAGTATCATCTGGTGGCGGCTCAAGGCACAATGGCCTGCAAGCCCACTGATGCTGGTGCAACATCAGCCCAAAGTACTGTCACACCATTGTCATCAAACCAGTGAACACTCGGGCTTGCTTTTGATTGCAAAAATACTCGCCATTGATGCCGATTTCACCTGTTTCGCAAACCACCGATGCGCCACCCATCCGGTTTCTGGACCGCGACCACAGCATTCTCGCTTTCAATGAGCGGGTGCTTGACTGGGCCAGGCGCCCCGAGGTGCCGCTGCTTGAACGCTTGCGCTATTTGTGCATCGTGTCGTCCAATCTGGACGAATTTTTTGAGGTCCGCGCGGCGCCCCATTTGAAGGTCGCCCAAGGCATTGGGCCAATGGGCCTGTACACGGCCCAGTCTTTTGAAGCCCTTTCGGCGACAACGCATGACATGGTGGCACGCCAGTATTCGCTTTATAACCACGAGCTGCTGCCCGCTTTTGGACGGGAAGGCATACGCATCGTCTCGCATGGCGAGCGCAACCTGGCCCAGCGGCGCTGGGTCAAGGCCTATTTCGAAAGGGAAGTGCGGCCCTTGCTGATTCCGGTGGGGCTGGATCCATCGCATCCGTTTCCCCAGGTTGCCAACAAGTCGCTCAACTTTATCGTTCGGCTTGGGGGGCATGATGCCTTTGGGCGCGCCAATGAAATTGCCATCGTCAAGGTGCCGCGGGTGCTGCCGCGCTTTATCCACATGCCGGTCGGTGGCAAATCCGGCCGCAATCGCAAGGGCATGCTGTTCGTCTCGCTCTCGAGCATTATCCGCGGCCACCTGGCCGAGCTGTTTCCGGGCCGCGAGGTCGGGCAGTTTTCACAGTTTCGGGTGACGCGGCACTCCGACCTGGCGGTTGATGAAGACGACGTGAAAAACCTGCGCACTGCTTTGCGCCAGGGTCTGGAACAGCGTAACTATGGCGAGGCCGTGCGGCTGGAAGTGTCGGCTGGCTGCTCGGAATACCTTTCCGGTTTCCTGCTCAGGCAATTCAACCTGACCGAGTTGGCCTTGTATCGCGTGCAAGGCCCGGTCAACCTGGTGCGGCTGAGCCAACTGGTGGATCTGGTCAATGATCCCAGGCTTCTTTTTCCCCGTTACAGCGCTTGCTACCCGACCCAATTGCAACCAGGTCAATCGTTTTTTGAACGGCTCAAGCAGGGCGATGTGGCCATTCATCAGCCATTCGAGAGTTTTGACGCTGTGCTCGACTTCCTGCGCGAGGCGGTTAACGACCCGCAGGTGCTGGCGATCAAGCAAACCATTTACCGCACCGGTACTGATTCGACGCTAATGCTCCTGCTGCGCGAGGCGGTTCGGCGTGGCAAGGAAGTCACCGTGGTGGTTGAGCTCAAAGCGCGTTTCGATGAAGAAGTCAACATCAACTGGGCTGAAATGCTTGAGTCAATCAGTGCGCAAGTCGTCTATGGCGTGGTGGGCCTGAAAACCCACGCCAAAATGCTGCTGGTGACCCGGCGCGAGGGGCAGCGCCTGGTTCGCTACGCCCATCTGTCCACCGACAATTACAACCCGGGCACGGCGCGCCTTTATACCGACGTCAGCTACTTGACGGCCGAGCCGTTGTTGACCCTGGATATTCACAATGTATTTGTGCACCTGGCCAGCCAAAGCCGCCTGCCCAGGCTGCATCACGTCTGGCTGGCGCCGTTCCAGTTGCAGCGTAAACTGATGGAGAAAATTGATTTATTGGGTGAAGCTGCCCAGCAGGGCAAGGAAACCCGCATTGTGGCCAAGATGAATGCGCTGACCGACGAGGACTTGATGCGGTCGCTGATCAGGGCCGGACAGCGCGGCGTGAAAATTGATTTGATCGTGCGCGGCGCCTGCATGTTGCCGGCCCAGTTGCGTGGCGTGACGGACAACATCCGCGTTCGTTCGATCATTGGCCGTTTCCTGGAACATTCGCGGGTGTTTTATTTTCGTTGTGCGGAGGAAGAAGCGTTGTATCTTTCAAGCGCCGACTGGATGAACCGCAACATGCTGCGCCGCATCGAACTGGCCTGGCCGGTGACCAACCCTGCGCTTCGACAGCGCATCGTTGATGAATGCCTGACGGCTTCCCTGCACGACGGGGTTGATGCCTGGGACCTGCAGCCCGACGGTACCTACGCCCGGGTGAACCCGCCAGACCCGGCGCAGCGCCACGGCGCGCAAGCGGCCTTGATGGCGCGCTATTCGGTCACCTACACGGCACCCCGCCACCGCGGAGCGTAAGCATGGACCTGATCTTGTGGCGTCATGCGGAGGCCCAGGACGGACCTGAGGGCGACGATCGGCAAGGTGTCAGCGACCTGGAGCGCTCGCTAACGCCGCGTGGCGAGAAGCAGGCCTTCCGCATGGCCAGTTGGCTCGACCGGCAATTGCCAGAAGGGGCTCGCATCTTTACGAGCCCGGCGCGGCGCTGTGAACAGACCGCGTCGGCGCTGGGGCGCAAGTACAAGGTCCGTACCGAGCTGGCGCCCGGCGCAACGCCTGCCCAGTTGCTGGAACTGGTTCAATGGCCCTTGAGCAAGTCGCCGATTTTGGTGATTGGGCATCAGCCGACCCTGGGGCAGACGATTGCGCAGCTACTTGGGCTGCCCGCAAGCGACTGCCCCGTCAAAAAGGGCGCTCTCTGGTGGCTTCGCAGTCGGGACCGCGACGGGCACATTCAAACCGTGGTGGTCACCGTGCAGTCGCCAGAGGTGCTTTGATCTTGAATGTGCCTGTTGAACGGAAAAACCGGACTTTCGGCTTTACTTGTTCTGTGCCGGCCGCCCGGTCTTGATCGCCGGAACCTGCGCCAGGGCAGTCAGGAATGCAGCGTCGGACAGTGCCGCCAGGATCTTGATGCCCGCGCGCAGCAACTCACTTTTCTTGGCCGGACGGGTCAGCTTGGCTGCGCGCTGTTTGAGCTCGTCAAGAACCAGGTATTCGGGTTTGGGGATGGTGAAGCTGTCACGAACCAGTTTGGGTTTTTTGGTTTTTTGAGGTAGGGCGATCTTTTCAAGCTGATTTGAGGCAAGGGCTTTGGAAAGAGGTGCCCTGGCACCGGATTTTTTGACAATGGCCTTGCGGGTGGGTGATTTTGCCGGGGCCGATGGTGCTGTTCTGGGCTTCTTCGGCATTTTGCGCGCCGCCGTGGCGGATACTTTCTTTACCGGCGTCATGATATTTTCCTTATGAATAAACGGAATAAATAAACAGTTTATATAGTTTATATCGTTTACAAGAAAACAGTCAAGCGCTTGAATTTACAACCCGGAAACAATCAGCGCCCAAGATGTTTTTTGCCAGGCCAGAACTTCCTCCTGCAGCAAATACGCCGATTGAGGAAACGCTTCGGCCCAGCCGGGCCGGCACGTCAGCACGAAAAGCTGTTCGGGCTCAGCACCCGATTCAAGCATCAAGCCCTTGAGGTCGGGGTCACGCCGGGCATGGCACAAAATGACGGCCACGCGCAGGCAGAGCAGTTGCTGCACAAACGCCCGGTCTTCGAAGTCGGCTTCAAGCTTGCGCAGCTTGCCGCGGTGGCCCAGTACCAGCAGGCTCAGACGGTGCAGTTCAGGCAAGGCAAAGCCGGGTGCGTCGGCGTTTTCGAGAATGTAGGCGCCATGCTTGTGGTAGTAGGTGTGTGAAATATGGCTGCCAATCTCATGGAGTTGCGCTGCCCACCTCAGCTTGCGCTGCAGGTGATCTGATTCCGCGCTGGGCATGCCAGCACGAGCCATCAGGAACAGCTGGCAGGCGACTTTGCTGACCCGCTGGGCTTGTACAGCATCGGAATTGAATTTACTGGCCAGGCGCTGCACTGTGCTGGAACGCAAGTCGGTGACGTCCCGCTCCCGCTCGAGCAGGTCATACAGCACGCCGTGGCGCAGGGC
>JAHFQQ010000237.1 GCA_023259235.1 Polaromonas sp.
GTGCATGACGTGGCTGTAGCGCTCCACGGCGAAAGCCTCGGTGACCTTTACCGTGCCGGTTTTGGCGATGCGGCCGATGTCATTGCGCGCCAGGTCGATCAGCATGACATGCTCGGCGCGCTCTTTCGGGTCGTTGACGAGTTCCTGCTCGGCGGCCTTGTCCGCCTCCAGCGAAGAGCCGCGCGGCCGGGTTCCCGCGAGCGGCCTGATGGTGACCATTTGCCCCTGCTCGGTCTGCTCCTGCCGCACCAGAATTTCGGGCGATGCGCCGACCACATGAAAGTCGCCAAAGTGGTAGTAGTACATGTAGGGCGAAGGATTGAGCGAGCGCAACGCGCGGTACAGGCTCAGGGGCGATTCGGTGTAGCGCTTCTTGATGCGCTGGCCTAGCTGCACCTGCATGAACTCACCGGCCTCGATCAGTTTTTTGGCGCGTTCCACGGCAGCGATATAGTCGGCTTTGGCGAACTCCCGCTCGGCCGGGGAGTCTTGCGAAGGCTTGACGAGGGGCGCGCTCACCGAATACTTGAGCCGTTCCTTCAGTTCGCGCAGGCGCTTCTTGGCGCTGGCATAGGCTTCGCTTCGGGCCGGGTCGGCATAGACGATCAGATACAGCTTGCCTGACAGGTTGTCGATCACGGCCAGCTCTTCGCATTGCAACAGCAAGATATCCGGGCAACCAAGCGTGTCGGGCGGGCAAGAGCTTTCAAGTTTTTTCTCGATGTAGCGCACCGTGTCATAGCCAAAGTAACCCGCCAGCCCGCCGCAAAAGCGCGGTAGGCCCGGGCGCAGCGCCACCTTGAAGCGCTTCTGGTAGTCGCTGATGAAGTCGAGCGGGTTGCGCCTTGAAGTTTCCACCACGCGGCCGTCGGTCACCACCTCGGTCAGCATGTCTGCGCCAAAGCCCGCGGCGCGCAGCAGCGTGCGGGCGGGCAGGCCGATAAAGCTGTAGCGGCCAAAGCGCTCGCCGCCGACCACGGATTCCAGCAGGAAGCTGAACTTGCCGCTGTCTTTGGAAAAGGCCAGCTTGAGGTAAAGCGAGAGCGGGGTCTCCAGGTCGGCAAACGCCTCGGCGAGCAACGGAATGCGGTTGTAGCCCTGGGCTGCCAGGCTTTTAAATTCGAGTTCGGAAATCACAATCGGTCCTTCGCTAGTGGACAGCGCACTTGAAAGCGCTGCCGCCTGTCATTCAAATACCCCGAAGTCCGGGGCCGGGAGGCTCTTGCGTGGCGCAAGAGTGCTTGCATCCGGTGAAGCAAAACCCGCGGTGGCGGCGCGAGCCAGCGCGCCAACCCGAGAGTGCCTCAGGCGGGCAAAACAGGGCAGGTACGCCAGGGCCAGGCTCCCCGGCCTGCACAACCTGTATGAATGATGCGATGAAAGACCATGTGGGCCAAAGTGTAGCAAAGAGCCCGGCCCATGCCGGCCGGCGTGCCAAAAATGACCGGCACCGTGCTGGGGATTGGCGTTTATCTCGCAAACCCTCTTGCCCATGATGTGCCATGGACTTTAAAATCAATTTTTCGAATAGAACGGTCGTTCTATTTTTTTCCAACCCCTGTGGAGACTTGTTGATGACTTTAATAACGCGCTGCGTAGCGGGCCTGGCTGGCCTGACACTGTCCCTGGGGCTGCTGGCCGCGCCGGTCGAGGTTTCGGGCGTCAAGCTCGACAACCCGCTCGAGGTTCACGGCACGCCCCTGCAGCTCAACGGCGCGGGCATTCGCTACAAGGTGGTTTTCAAAGTGTATGTGGTCGGCCTGTACCTGGGCAAGAAGGCCGCCACGCCTGAAGAGGCGTATGCCGCCACGGGCCCCAAGCGCGTCAGCATCACGATGCTGCGCGAGATTGACTCCAACGAACTCGGCAAGGCCTTTACCACGGCATTTCAGGACAATGCTCCGAAAGACCAGATGTCCAGGCTGATTCCGGGGCTGATCAGAATGGGTGAAATTTTTGCCGCCCAGAAAAAGCTGCAGGCCAGCGACGGCTTCACCATTGACTGGATTCCCGGCACGGGCACCGTCATCTCGGTCAAGGGGAAAGCCCAGGGCGAACCGATCAAGGAGCCTGAATTTTTCAACGCCATGCTGCGCATCTGGCTCGGCGCCAAGCCAGCCGACTGGAAACTCAAGGACGAACTGCTGGGCAAGGCGTCCTGAAAGCAGGCTGAGCCGGTTTCAGCGGCCTGGGGCATTGCGCGGCGCGGGCAGCGCAAGCCGCATTGCGTCGATCACGGCCTTGTAATCGGGGTTGCCAAAGATGGCGCTGCCGGCCACAAAGGTGTCTGCTCCAGCCGATGCCGCCCGCGCGATGTTGTCAACCTTGATGCCGCCATCGACTTCAAGGCGAATATCCTTGCCGCAAGCGTCAATGCGGGCTCTGGCGTGCCCGATCTTGCGCAGCGCCGAATCGATGAAGCTCTGCCCGCCAAAACCGGGGTTGACGCTCATGATCAGAATCAGATCGATGTCGTCAATCAGCCAGTCCAGCATCTCCAGCGACGAGGCCGGGTTGAACACCAGCCCGGCCTTGCAGCCAGCCGCCTTGATGGACTGCACACTGCGGTGCGCATGGCGAGTCGCTTCGGGGTGAAAACTGATCAGGTCGGCGCCCGCCGCGGCAAAGGCCAGGGCCAGGCCATCGACCGGCTCGACCATCAGGTGCACGTCCATCGGCACGGGCGTGCCGTCGGCCTTTTTGGCGTGCGGCTTGAGTGCCTGGCAAACCATCGGTCCGAAGGTCAGGTTGGGCACATAGTGGTTGTCCATCACATCAAAGTGGATCCAGTCGGCGCCCGCCGCGATGACAGCCTTGAACTCGTCGCCCAGGCGGGCGAAGTCGGCGGACAAAATCGACGGGGCAATCCGGTAAGTGGGCGGCAGGGCTTGATTCATGACCTGATTGTCGCAGCAAGCAGGGTTTTTTGCGGCGCGGTTAACATAAGGAATTACCCCGTTTTGCCAGCATGCCGAAATATCAATTTTCCTGCGAAGTCATCCCTCAATACCTGCCGGAGCAGTCCGCGCCCGGCGAGGCGGTGTTTGGATTTTCCTATACCGTCACGGTCACCAACACCGGCGAGGTGGCGGCCCAGCTGATTTCGCGCCACTGGATCATCAGCGATACCAATGGGCACACCGAAGAAGTCAAGGGGCTGGGCGTGGTCGGTCACCAGCCGCTGCTCAAGCCCGGCGAATCGTTCCAGTACACCAGCGGTTCACGCCTGCGCACCGCCAGCGGTGCCATGTACGGCAGCTACTTCTGCGTGGCCGAGGATGGCGAACGCTTTGAAGTGCCGATTCCGATGTTTGTGCTGGAAGCCCAGCCAGGCGACGGATCGGCCGGGCACACCCTGCATTGAACCGTTTGGACGCTGCGTGCCGGTGTTTCCGTGCATGTCCGGGCGATCCATGTAAACTAGTGCGACAGGGTTTTGCCCTGGACGATCACCGGTACTCACGGCCGTTGCCGGCTCCGTGACGGTCAACCCAACGCGCACCGCGCCGGCCAGGCGGCGTGGCTGCAAAAGTCCCAACCCGATAGCGTGGAGACCCGCCCATATGAATGAAATCATTGCCATCTGGGCCGAGTGGATCAAGCCATCAGCAGGATTGCCTACCGTGCAGTGGTCAATCCTGCTGGCCCTGGCCGCCGCCGCCGGCCATCTGGTAAACCGCTACAGCGGCCTGCCCAAGGTGATTGGCTATTCGGCGATTGGCGCGCTCGCCGGCCTGGCCGGGTTTACGGGCGCAGTCTGGCCGTTGCAGGGAACCGGTCTTTTTCTGCTTGAGCTGGGCGTCGCCGTGGTGCTGTTCGAGGCGGGCGGGCGCATTCCGCTGCGCTGGTTTCGCCACAACCCGATGGTGCTGGTGCAGAGTCTGGCCGAATCGGCGCTGACATTTTTCGCGGTGCACTGGCTGCTGGGGCAGATGGGGGTGCGCGAAGTGGTGGCCGAATCGCTCGCGCTGCTGGCCATGGCAGCTTCTCCGGCGGTGCTCTCGCGCGTGGTGATGGACACCCGGGCGGCCGGCCCGGTGACCGAGCGCGCGATGGTGCTGTCAACCCTCAGCACACTGTATGCCCTGACGCTTTGCAGCGCCCGCGCCGGCATGTTGTCCAAAGGCGAGGCCGGCCTTGCCGGCAGCCTTTACCCGGTGCTGGTGGTGCTGGGCATGTCGGTGGTGGTGGGTGGCTTGCTGGCCCTCACGCTGCGAACCGCGCTGCGCGTGATGAGCCCGACCAGCGAGAACACCGCCATTTTGCTGCTGGCGCTGATTGCCGCCGGCGCCGCGCTGGCCTCCAACTTTGGCGGCTCGGCGCCGCTGGCGGCCTTGCTGGGTGGCATGCTGCTCAAGCAAATGAGTCCGCGGCCCTGGTCCTGGCCGCGGCAAATGGGAACCGCGTCGTCCATGCTCACCATGCTGATGTTTGTACTGGTGACCGTGGTCGCCGCGCAGGCCGACTGGCATGGTCCGGTCGCCGCCCTGGTGCTGGCGCTGATCGGAGCGCGTATGCTGGCCAAGATTGTGGGCGTTGCGCTGGGCAATGTGGGCAGCGGCGCGAGCTGGCGGCAGGCCCTGTGGGTCGGCTGCGCCATGTCGCCGATGTCGTCGGTGGCGCTGCTGCTGGTATCGCAGTACGTGGCGGCCGCCGCATCGCTTGGCCGCGAAATCGCCAATGTGGCGCTGCCCGCCATTTTGCTGATGGAGCTGCTGGGCGCCGTACTGGCCACCGTGGCCATCTACCGCGTCGGTGAAAGTTCAAAACCCTGGGCCGCGCTGACGCGCAGCCTTCCGACAGGACCGGTTCATGAGTCTTGAAGCCTTCCAGAAATCCGCCGCCCTGTCGCTCGGCGTGGAGCTCGAGCTGCAGCTCGTGAACACGCACGACTATGACCTGGCCCCCTACGCCGTGGACATGCTGCGCCTGATGGCCAAGACTCCGCTGCCGGGTGCCGTGGTGCCGGAGATGACATCGAGCATGATTGAAATTTCCACCGACGTTTGCCATTCGGCATCCGAGGTGCTGGGCCAGCTCACGCAAATTCGCGACGCACTGGTCAAAAGCGCCGACAAGCTCAA
>JAHFQQ010000009.1:0-2515 GCA_023259235.1 Polaromonas sp.
TGATCTGGTTTGCACTAATAGTTGTACTCGCTGCCTCGCGCAATTTGTTGAATTCACGGCCTGGTCGCGCCATTCGCGCACTCAAAGGTGGTGGCGTAATGGCTGAGGCGATGGGTATCAATACAGCGTCGACGAAAATTATGGTATTTGTTTATGCCGCTGTGGCTGCCGCCATATCCGGCTGGCTATATGCTCATCTGCAGGGGACCGTAAATCCCAGTCCATTCAGTCTTAATGCCGGCATTGAATACCTGTTCATGGTGGTGGTTGGTGGTTCTGGTTTTATTTGGGGCGCAATCCTCGGATCAGCACTGCTGACCGTCATGAAAGATCAGTTGCAAGGAGTTCTGCCGGCACTTTTTGGTGGTACCGGGAACTATGAAATGATCGTGTTCGGCATTTTGCTGGTCGCGCTGCTGCAGTGGGCACCGGATGGTTTATGGCCATTTGTGCGCCGGTGGTTTCCGAAACAGGGAGGCGTGATCGCGCCTGCCAGAGCGACCCTGCTGAGCCGTCGGGACAAGCCCAAGACAGGCACGACGATTCTTGAGGTCAGGGAGGTATACAAGCGGTTCGGTGGGCTGATTGCGATCAATAATTTGTTTTTCAGTGTCAGGGCAGGGGAAATCATGGGGTTGATCGGGCCAAACGGCGCCGGCAAATCAACGATGTTTAATTTGGTGACCGGTGTGCTCCCGGTTACGTCCGGCGAAATCTTGTTTTGCGGCCAGTCGATCGGCAATTTGGCTTCGCGCGATATCGCCAAGCTCGGAATTGCGCGTACTTTTCAGCATGTGCGGCTGCTGCCGACCATGACGGTGCTGGAAAATGTGGCGATCGGTGGGCATTTGCGTGGCCGGGCTGGAGTCGGTCGCAGTCTCGTATGCGCCAATCGCGACGATGAAGCAGCGCTGCTTCACGAAGCGGCACGCCAGTTGGAGCGGGTCGGCTTGAAGGATTGCATGTACGAAGAGGCCGGAAGCCTGGCCCTGGGTCAGCAGCGCATACTGGAGATCGCACGCGCATTGTGCTGTGATCCCGTGTTGCTGTTGCTGGACGAGCCGGCTGCCGGCTTGCGCTATAAGGAAAAGCTGGCGTTGGCCGAGCTGCTCAAAAAACTTCAGGCGGAAGGGATGACTATCCTGATCGTCGAGCACGACATGGACTTTGTCATGAACCTGACGGACCGGCTGGTGGTCATGGAGTTTGGCATCAAGATCGCTGAAGGCCTGCCGGTGGAGATACAACAAAATCCGGCCGTGCTGGAAGCCTATCTGGGAGGCGCAGATGCCTGATCTAGTTCTTGATGTCCACGATTTGCATGTCGGTTACGGCAAGGTGGAGGCGCTGCACGGTGCGAGTATTCAAATTCGGTCTGGCCAGATCGTCACAGTGATCGGGCCGAACGGCGCCGGGAAATCGACCATGCTCAACGCAATCATGGGTTGTCTTCCAGGACGTGGCGAGGTGAGGTTTCTTGGTCAGAGCCTCGCGGGCCTTGATGTTGAACAGCGAGTTGCGCGCGGCATGAGCTTGGTGCCGGAGACGCGCGAGTTGTTCAACAGTATGAGCGTGGCTGACAATTTGCTTTTGGGTAGCTATCGTCGCTACCGCGCCCGAGAGCCGCGACATGACGACCAGATGGATTACGTTTTTCAGCTATTTCCGCGCTTGATGGAGCGTTACAAACAAGAGGCCGGAACACTTTCGGGCGGCGAGCGACAGATGCTTGCGGTCGGACGTGCCCTGATGGCCAAGCCAACGCTGTTGATGCTCGACGAACCCAGTCTCGGCCTGGCCCCGCTAATCGTCAAGGATATCTTTCGCATCATCGACCGCTTGCGGGAAACTGGTGTCTCCACGCTCCTCATTGAGCAGAATGCGCGTGCCGCTCTGGATGTGGCCGACTATGGGTATGTCCTGGAAACTGGTGACATGGTGCTTGAAGGACAAGCCTCAGATCTCGCAAAAAACCCGAAAGTCATCGAAACTTATCTTGGCCTGGCAAAGAAACATAACGATTGACATGATACGTTTTTCTTGTATTATGTGTTTATATTGTATGATGTTACCTGATGGCAACGGGCCCTAAAGCCGCAGCGAAGGAGTTTTTATGACTAGCAAGGAGTCCGTCGGTACACGGAATGTCCCGACGTATTGTTACAACTGCGTGTCAGGTCCAGACCTGCTGTCGGTCAAGGTCACAGACGGTGTTGCCACTGAAATCGGACCGAATTTTGCTGGTATCGGCACCCATCCAGCCGATGGCAGGCCTTGCGTCAAGGCATACGGGTTAATCCAGAAGACCTATAACCCGAACCGCATTGTGACGCCGATGAAGCGCACCAATCCAAAAAAGGGCAGGGACGAGGATCCAGGCTTTGTGCCTATTAGTTGGGATGAGGCGCTTGATCTCATCTCGGCCAAACTCAACGATATCCGTGCCAGGGGGCTCATTGACGAGCAAGGATTGCCGCGCGTGGCGGCCACCTTCGGCCATGGCGGTACCCCGGCC
>JAHFQQ010000009.1:2525-22703 GCA_023259235.1 Polaromonas sp.
ATTACAGCTTTGGCTCCGGTCAGGGGGTCAAGTGCGTGCACTCCGAGCACCTCTATGGCGAATACTGGCACCGCGCATTCACAGTATCGGCTGACACGCCGCACGCAAATTACATTGTCTCGTTTGGTGCCAATGTAGAGATCACCGGTGGGCCTTGTGCTGTGGCGCGGCATGCGGCGGCACGCGTACGTGGAGCACGACGGGTGCAGGTAGAGCCGCATCTCTCCATCACTGCAGGGGCTTCGGCGGAATGGGTGCCGATCAAACCGAAAACCGATCCGGCCTTCATGTTTGCCATGATTCATGTGCTGCTGCATGAGAACGCGCACGAACGACTTGACCTCAAATTTTTGCGCGACACTACATCTTCGCCCTACCTGGTTGGGCCACACGGCTACTTTTTGCGTGATCCGGAAAGCCTCAAGCCGCTCCTGTGGGATAACCTTCGCAACACTGCAGTGGCCCACGATACACCCGATATAGAGCCATTGGTCGAAGGCACTGTGCTGGTGACGGAAGCGATTGAAGTGGGTGCCGACGACGAGCGCTGGCACCATCACGGGATTAATGCCAAAACCTCATTTTCGATGCTGGTGTCGCACATGCACCAGTACAGCCCCGAATGGGCCGCCGCGATTTGCGATGTGCCTGCGGCCAAGATTCGCCGTATTGCCAATGAATTTCTCGACGAGGCCTGCGTTGGTCAGACCATGGAAGTTGATGGGGAAATGTTGCCATACCGCCCGGTCGCGGTCACGTTGGGGAAAACCGTCAACAACGGCTGGGGTGCCTACGAATGCTGCTGGTCACGCACCATGCTGGCCGTGCTGGTGGGTGCGCTGGAAGTACCCGGTGGTACGCTGGGCACTACGGTACGGCTCAACAAGCCGCATGACGACCGGCACCAGAGCGTTATCCCCGGCCCCGACGGTTTTATGCTTAACAAGCTCAATCCGACCGAAAAGTCGACCTGGCTGAAGAAGCCCAGCGGACGCAATGCCCACCGCACGCTGGTTCCGCTGGTCGGCAATAATGGCCCCTGGAGCCAGGCGCTCGGACCAACGCATCTGGCCTGGATGTTTCAGAAAGAGTTGCCGCCCAACTGGTTTGCCGCAAGCAAGCCGGAGATCTGGTTTGCCTATCGTACCAATCCGGCGATTTCGTTCTGGGACACCGATGCCGTAGCTGAAACAATTGCATCCTTCCCGTTCACTGTGTGCTTCGTCTATACGCGGGACGAGACCAATCACATGGCCGACATCTTGCTGCCGGAGGCCAGCGACCTGGAAAGCACGCAGTTGATCCGGCTCGGCAAAACCAAGTTCATGGAGCAGTACTGGCAGCATCAGGGATACATCCTGCGCCAGGCCGCAGTGGCGCCGCTGGGCGAGGCCCGCGACTTCACCTGGATCGCGACCGAACTGGCACGCCGCACCAACCTGCTTGAAGCCTACAACGAGGCAATCAACAAAGGTGCCTGCGGAGTGCCGCTGCGAACCGCGCAGCACGATTTTTCAATCGACCCTGCGGTGGTTCATCCGGTCGATACGATCTGGGATGCGGTGTGTCGCGCGGCCAGCCATGACCTGACCCAGGGCGAAGAGGTACATGATCTCGACTGGTTCAAGGCCAACGGACTGATGACCAGGCCCTATCCGCATACCAGCTGGTATTTGTATCCGACGATCAAGAAGCAGAATCTGCGCTTCGAGCTGCCATACCAGGAACGCCTGATGCGCTCTGGGCGCGAATTGGGCAACCGGCTTCACGAGGGTGAAGTGCGCTGGTGGGATGAACAGCTTGAGGAATACCAGGCACTGCCGATATGGCACGATTTTCCCGAACTATGGGAGCGCGAATTGGTCCGCAAGGGCCATAAGCCCGAGGACTTTCCATTTTGGCTGATCGCCACCAAGAGCATGCAGTATCACGCCGGTGGTAACGTTGGCATTCAGCTCATGGATGAGCTTTCGCAAAATGTGCGGGGTCATGGCGGTGTCATGATCAACACTGCCGCGGCTGCAAAGATCGGTATTGAAGACGGCGATATGCTGGAGATTACGTCGGTGCTTGGCAGCACGCAAGGCGCGGCGGTCGTGGTGCAGGGCATCCGGCCTGATACGCTGGTCATTGTTGGGCAGTTCGGCCATTGGGCGACGCCTTACGCAAAGGATATCAAGGCCCCGACCTTGAACTCAATCACGCCAATGTCGCTTGAGCTGACTGACGCCACCGGCTCCGGTGCAGATATCGTGCGTGTCAGTATCCGGCGAATGGCCGTCGAAGCCCACGCCTGAGGCCGAGTTAATCATGCGCCGCGACGAAATGACCAGCACGCCGGAGTGCGGCGGCATGCGCAATGTGGCCTCACATCGGTTTCCAGGTGCTGGCCATCCGGCGATAGCTGAGGACTGCTGGGTGGTTGAAGAGCGGGCGCTGTTCATCCAGGTCGCTGAGGTGGGTTTGTACACCATGATGTGGACCCGTACCGATGTCGCTGCCGGTGCCGCGGGTTTTTTGCCGCACGACGGAGTGTTGGGCGAGGCGCCGGAGGCCTTGGCGCTGTGCGCTGGTTTCCTGTTCACGGAAAGCATGATCGATTCGATGGCCGATATCGAGTCGCTGGCAATCTGTCCGGATGATCCAGACGTGGTGAAAGTAAAACTGGTTGATCCGTCGCGTGTGCGCAACAACCGGCGCAGCGGAATCGTCGCCAGTTCCTGTGGCATCTGCGGCGAGGTTGGGGAAGTCGGGAGTCTGTACGCTGGCATACCGACGGTCACTGATACGCTGCGCATCGACCCGGTCCGCTTTGCGCCATTAATGGAGGCATTGAGAAGCCGGCAGGCTGTCTTCAATAGCACTGGCGGCACTCATGCCGCGGCATTGTTTTCGCATGATGTTGTGCTGCTCTCCAGCGCGGAAGATCTGGGGCGGCACAACGCACTGGACAAGGTGATCGGGCAGCGCCTGCTGGGCGGCCTGACCACGGCCAGATGTGGCGTGATACTGTCAGGCCGCGTCAGCCTTGAATTGATCATCAAAGCGGCGCGCGCAGGCATCGAAATCATTGGTGCCGTATCGGCACCGTCGTCGCTCGCAATCGAGGCGGCTGAACAGCTTGGTGTGACGCTCTGCGGCTTTGTTCGCCAAGGCCGGCTCACCGCGTTTACACATCCCCATCGACTGGTGTGAGCATCGCAGCAGGGCGTCTGACATATCTGACACCAGCCGCGCGCCACAAATCAATTGGTCGCAATGAGCGAAGTATCCAGATCAAGGAGAGACAATCATGGCAATGGCAGAAACCGCGCGTGGGACAGTGCATGAATGGCAGCGTGACCATATGGGCCACATCAATATACGTGCCTACATGGAGTTTTTCGAGGAAGCCTGCTGGCAGTTCTACGCGATGCTTGGTCTGACAGCGTCGCGCTTGCGCAGCGGCGAAGTTCATCTGGCGGCGGTGCAACAAAACATAAGTTACCAAAAAGAGCTCTACCCCGGGGACACCATCGCGGTGCGCACAGGGGTGCTGGAGATGCGCGAGAAAGTATTGCGCTTTCGGCATGAATTGTTCAATACAGAGTCCGGTGATGTTTGTTCCACCTGTGATTTCACGGTCGTCTGCCTCGACCCGAAGGCACGCAAGTCACGCCCCTTTCCGTCCGACTCAATACTGCGGGCAAACGAACTCCGGTTGCCGTCGTAACAACACAAGCGCACCCTCTATATGCTTGCCGTCCCATGACGGCCGCAGGGTCCCTCCCAGGGGAATTGGAGCGAACTGGGCAGTTGTATTTCCAAAGTCTCGGTTGCATCTGTCCAGCGGACATGTGACGGCCTGCCCAGGCCCTTCCGGCCGTCATTGCTGGACCTGCATTCACTCAAACCTCCTTTGGCGCACCTGTTTCCGCCTGAATTGCAAGTTTTTTACTAGGTTTTAGTAAAATTGTTTTATATAAAACAATTTTTGCGTTATCCTTGCATGTCGCTGCAGGCTTTTCGCAGCAACCCAAGAGGAGAAGTCCATGAAGAAACTTGTTTCAATCCGAGTCAACGGCCAGTTGCGCAGCGACGCGGTGCCGGACAATTTGCTGCTGCTCGACTACTTGCGCGAGACGCTTGCCCTGACCGGCACCAAGCAGGGATGCGACGGAGGTGAATGTGGCGCATGCACAGTCCTGGTCGATGGAGTGCCACGGCTGGCCTGCGTGACACTGGCCGCAAGCGTGGCTGACCGCCATGTTGAAACGGTCGAGTCGCTGGCCAAGGCAGGCCGCCTGTCAGCACTCCAGAAAGCGTTCAACGAAAAGCTCGGAACGCAGTGTGGCTATTGCACGCCCGGGATGATCATGGTCTCCGAAGCTTTGCTGCGCAATAACGCCAATCCCTCTGCGGAAGAGATTCGCGCTGCGCTGGCTGGCAATCTGTGTCGCTGCACCGGGTACGTAAAGATTATCGACTCTGTGCAAACCGCTGCGCGCAACCGCGATGGTGTCACTGAAGGAGCAGCCGCATGAACCCGCAACGCAAAAAAGGTGCCGGCGACCGCATACCGCTGATCGATGGCATCGAAAAGGTCACTGGCCGTGCCCACTACACGGCTGATCTGTTTGCACCAGAAGCAATGGTCGGCCGCATCTACCGCAGTCCTTATGCCCACGCCGACATTATCAGCATTGATATCTCTGAAGCACTGGCACTGCCGGGCGTGGTGGCGATCATTACCGGTGATGCGTGCGACAAGCCTTACGGCATCCTGCCGGTAGCGCAAAACGAATTTCCGCTCGCCCGCGACCGGGTACGCTATTTCGGAGAGCCAGTCGCGGCGGTGGCTGCAGTGGACGAGGAAACAGCAGCCGCGGCCCTCAGGCTGATTCGCATGGAAGTGCGCGAATTGCCTGTCTATACCGACGCGGCCAGCGCCCGCGCGCCCGACGCCGTGTTATTGCACGAAAATCGAAAAGGGAACCTCGAGCGTGAAGTGCACAACGAATTCGGCGACGTTGCCACTGGATTTTCCGATGCCGATCTGGTACGTGAAGAATCATTTCAATGCGCCGAGGTCACGCACGCGCACATGGAACCACACGCCGCAATGGCCACCTATGACGTTGAACGCGACCACCTGACCCTGCATTCCGTCAGCCAGGTTCCGTACTACGTTCACCTGACGCTGGCGTCGTGCATGGGTCTGGACACTTCGCATATTCGTGTCATCAAGCCTTTCATTGGAGGAGGTTTTGGGGCGCGCACCGAGACCCTCAACTTCGAGGTGATCTGTGGATTGCTGGCGCGTGCGGCAGGTGGCACGGTGCGGATGAAACTGTCGCGTGAGGAAACCTTTCTGACTCATCGTGGCCGGCCGGAAAGCACCATGCGCATGAAGATCGGAATGAAAAAGGACGGCCGTCTCACCGCCTGCCATCTGGAAATGACGATGCGCGGAGGCGCTTACGGTGGATACGGCATCGTTACCATTTTGTATGCTGGCGCGCTGCTTAACGGTTTGTACGATATTCCCGCGGTCAAGTACGACGGATATCGCGTTTACTGCAACACGCCACCGTGCGGCGCCATGCGCGGCCATGGTTCAGTCAATACGCGCTTCGGATTTGAGGCGCTGATGGATTCGATGGCGAAGGAGCTGGGGCTTGACCCGATGAGCGTGCGCCGCCGCAACCTGCTGGCCGCGCCGTCCGACACCATCAACGGATTGAAGGTCATGTCATATGGGCTGTCCGAGTGCCTGGACAAAGTCGAACAGGCCAGCGGCTGGCGCCAGCGCATCGGCAAGCTGCCGCCGGGGCACGGACTGGGGGTGGCATGTTCACACTTCGTCAGTGGTTCGGCCAAGCCGGTGCACTGGACCGGAGAGCCGCATGCAACCATTATTCTGAAGCTCGATTTCGATGCCGGTATCACCATACTCACCGGTGCCGCCGATATTGGCCAGGGGTCCTCGACCATTCTCGCGCAAGCTATAGTGGAAGTGCTGGGCGTTGACTACGGGCGGGTGCGGGTGATCGCCAACGACTCGGCCATTACGCCCAAGGACAACGGATCGTATTCGTCCCGGGTCACGTTCATGGTTGGCAATGCGGCAATCCAGGCCGCAGAGAACCTCAAGAAGATTCTGGTTGAAGCCGCTGCCCGCCGGCTGCAGGTCACGCCGGAACAGGTTGATTGCCTGGGCGAGGTCTATACGGTGATTGGTCAGCCCGAGCATGCGGTTGCCTTCAACGATGTGGTGGCGCAAGCGCTGGTTGATACCGGAACGATCACCGTCAAGGGCACCTATACCTGTCCGATTGAGTTTCAGGGCGGCAAGCAAAAAGGCGGTGCGGTGGGTTCAACCATGGGGTTTTCATATGCCGCCTCGGTGGTCGAAGTGTGTGTCGATAGCGAACTGGGCACGGTAAAGATCGAAAAGGTATGGACCGCGCTGGACTGCGGCTTTGCAATCAACCCCTTGTCCGTCGAAGGCCAGGTGCAGGGCGCGGTATGGATGGGAATGGGCCAGGCACTGTCCGAAGAAACCACCTACGGCAAGGACGGAAAGCACGCCGCGGCCAGCATGCTGGAATATCGCGTGCCAACCTTTGTCGAGTCGCCGGACATTGAGGTGTTCATTGTCGAAACCATCGACCCCAACGGTCCGTTTGGCGCCAAGGAGGCCAGCGAGGGGCCGCTTGCAGGAATACCGGCGGCAATTGCCGCGGCGGTACAAAATGCGACCGGCACCAAAGTCAATCAGCTTCCGCTGACGCCTGATCGGGTACTGGAAGCAATTTCAGGCCGCAAACGCAGCCCTGTACGCGCCAAGCCAGTACCAACCATTATTGAAGAGGAAGTCGCCTGATGGAATTGCTACCCAACTTCAGCTTGCTGCGACCGCATTCGATCACCGAGGCCGTGGCGGCCCGGGCGGGTGCTGGTGAAACCCGCTTCATGGCGGGCGGCACCGACCTGTTGCCAGCAATGCGGCGCGGCCTGACTCAGGCAGACACCGTGATCGACTTGAGCGATGTTGCAGAACTGCGCGGCATTGCGGCTGACGACCACGGCGTGCGCATTGGTGCCGGCACCAGCATCGAGCAACTGGCTGCGCACCCGCTGCTGGCGCGCAACTACCCGGCCGTCGCACAGGCCGCGCTGGCAATTGCCGGCCCAACCCATCGCGCAGTCGGCACGCTCGGTGGCAACCTTTGTCTGGATACACGCTGCCGCTATTACAACCAGAGCGAACCATGGCGCACGGCGAACAACTTCTGCATGAAGCTGTCCGGGGACGTCTGTCGTGTCGCCCCCAAGTCGGATCGCTGCTACGCTGCCTATAGCGGCGACATGGCGCCGACGCTGATGGTGCATGGGGCCGTTGCCGAGATCGCCGGACCGGGCGGGCGCCGTCAGGCCCCGCTGGCAGAAATCTTTGCCGATGACGGCATCGCCTACCTCACGCTCGCACCGGGTGAATTGCTGGTGGCGGTGAACCTGCCCGCAGCCGGCGGCTGGCGTTCCGGCTACGAAAAGATTCGAACTCGCGGTGCGATTGATTTTCCGCTGGTTGGGGTTGCCGTGGCATTGCGTTGCACCGACGGCAGGCTGCATGACTTGCGCATCGCCACAACGGGAACTGACTCGCAGCCGCTGATGATCACCGGACTGGATGAGTTCCTCGGGTTACCGCTTGACGATGCGTTGCCGCGCATTGACAAGCTCTTGCGCAAGCAGGTCGGCCCGATGGAGACCACTATTACGCCAGCCACCTACCGCCGTCGCGTCGTGCCGGTTCTGGTGCGCCGGCTGATTCATCGCTTGATGGCTGACTAACGTCGCCTCAGCAGTTTTGGGCATTGGCGCGCCCCTTGCAAGGGGCCGTTGCCAGGCTGCCCGAATCAGGCAGCTTTGGCGCTGCGCCGCTGGCTGAAAGCAGAAGTGTGCTTGACACTGGCGTTCACTACATCGTCGCCCGCAATCCTGCTGGCCAGCTCGGCGGACTTCTGCTCAATCTGCGCTGCCAGTTTGCTTAGCGCCAATGCGCCGGGCGCAGTGGACCTGGCCAGCGTGTTCAAGGTGGTCACGCCGGTCTTTTCCTCAAACAGGCTGGCATTCGCTGCCACACGCTCTACGCCAGCTTCGGCCACTTTGACCAATTGGCTCACCACTTGCTGCGCACCGTCGGCCGCCAGGCTCAAGCCCCTGGAGTAGTAAACGCTGAAAGCCAGTTGCGCAGCCGATGCATTTTTGACGGTTTCAGCCGTCAGTTGCGTGCGCGACTCCTTGAGCGCGTGGTTCCAGCGATGCTCCAGCAGGGCGACAACCCGTTCGCCACCTGCGCGACAGGCGTCAATGACGTTTTTGGCTGTATTGCCATAAGACTCGATCAGGTCGGTGGCAACGGTGGACAGGTTTTTGGCACTCATGGTGTTTCCTTCAAAGGAGATTAGGTAATAATCAATTCTCAGGGTTTTCCCTAGTGAGCGCGACCTAGAAACCTAGAGTGGCAAGCCCAGCCGAAGTCTGGGCTGCAACCGCAAAGACACAAGGTCCAGCCGCCTGCAGCGGCGCCACAGGGCTTGATCGGCGACCAGCCTGACGCGAACTTGCGTTTGACTGTTGACCAGATGTTCCGGGTCAACTGAACCTCTCAATTTAGTAAGCATGATTATAATCATTGGGTTATGAATAGCGACTTAACCCAACGCTTTCCGTTTCTGGTCAATGAAGTGGCGCGTCTGTATGGCCGCCATTTCGATCAGCTTGCCCGTGAAAAGATCGGCTTGTCACGGGCCCAGTGCCGGTTGCTCGGTGTGCTGGCCCGGGAGGGCGGCCCACTGTCGCAATCCGTGCTGGCTGAACGGCTGGACCTCAGCACCATGGCTGTGACCAGTCTGTGCGACCGAATGGAAGCGGGTGGCTGGATTCGCCGCGCTGCCTGCGACAGCGACCGGCGCGTCAAATACATTCACCTGGAGGCTTGCGCAGAAAAAGCACTCGACTCGGCACTGCGTGTGAGCGACTCGATTCAAGTCCGGGTGCTGGCTGGTCTGGACAAGGCGGAGCAGCAGCAGTTGCTGGGCCTGCTGCGGCGTGTTCGCGAGAACCTGCTTGCCCTGCCCAGCCCCGGTAGTTCCGAATGAGCGTTGGGCGGGCGGCAAGCGCCCCGATCGACCCCCACACGGTCAAGCACCGCGGCATGATCACGGTCGCCATCATGCTGGCCACCATCATGCAGGCGCTGGACACCACCATCGCCAATGTGGCGTTGCCGTACATGCAGGGCGCCTTGCAGGCATCGCAGGACCAGATCACCTGGGTCTTGACTTCCTACATCGTGGCCGCTGCGATTGCCACGCCGCTGACCGGGTGGCTGTGTTCGAAATGGGGTCGCAAGCAGGTTTTTCTGGCAGCGGTGGTCGGCTTTACCGCCGCTTCGGCTTTGTGCGGTTTGGCCGGATCGCTCTGGCAGATCGTGGCTGCGCGGCTGCTGCAGGGCATATTTGGCGCCGCGCTGGTGCCGTTGTCGCAAGCCGTGCTGCTCGACATCAACCCCAGGGAAAAAGTCGGCCAGGCCATGGCGTTATGGGGCGCCGGCATCATGGTCGGCCCGATCCTTGGCCCGGTGCTGGGCGGCTGGTTGACCCAATACTATGACTGGCGCTGGGTGTTTTACATCAACCTGCCGGTTGGTGCCATGGCCATTTACGGCATTGCACGCTATTTGCCACAGACCCGGCCGGCGGCGGCGCGACTGGACCGATTTGGATTCATCACCCTGAGTTTGGGGGTGGGGTTGCTCCAGCTGTTCCTGGATCGCGGTGAACAGCTTGACTGGCTCAATTCGATGGAAATACGAGCCGAGCTGGTCGGCTCCGTGCTGGCGTTCGCTTTTTTTGGCGTTCACACCCTGACTTCGCTGGGCAGCTCCTTCTTTAACAAGGCTTTGCTGCGTGATCGCAATTTCGTCATAGGCATCGTGCTGGCCTTCATAGTCGGCCTGATCCTGTACGCAAACATGGCCTTGCAGCCCTCCTTGCTGCAAGGGCTGCTGAACTATCCGATTGTGTACACGGGCATTGTGATGGCGCCGCGCGGCGTCGGCACCATGGCTGCCATGATTCTGGTAGGGCGCCTGATCAACCGCATTGACCCGCGCGCCATCATGGCCCTGGGGTTCGCGCTGACCGCTTTCTCGCTTTATCTGATGACCCTGTTAACGCTCGACATGGACAGCACGCTCATCATTGTCTCGGGAACGATTCAAGGTGTTGGGATCGGATTTACCTTTGTGCCCCTGAGCGTGGTTGCCTTCTCGACTCTGGCTCCGAATCTGCGCAACGACGGCACACCGATTTACAGCTTGCTCCGCAATATCGGCGCCAGCGCAGGCATCTCGATTGTGCAGGCCATGTTGAGCCAGAGCACCGCGCGCGCGCATGCCCACTTGAGCGAGGCCATCACGCCCTTTTCAGCCGCGGTGCAAAACCTGCCGCCGCTATTCAGCGCGCAATCGCCAACCGGACTGGCGTTGCTGAATATGGAGGTCAACCGCCAGGCCGTGATGATCGGCTACCTGAGCGACTTTCACCTGATGATGTGGCTGACACTGCTGGCCATGCCAATGCTCCTGTTGCTGCGCAAGCCCGCAAGGGTAACGTCCCTGCCACCGCAAGCCAGCATCGTTGCGGAGTGATGGCAGCGCATCAGGTCTGTTTCTGATGGATTTTATTGATAAAATATGCCTCCAGCCACCGTGGGACATACGCAGAGAGCTATTAAAGAAATAGCAAATTGGCGTTCCTGCAGGCAGAGGTACGGCGTGCGCAATTCGCGCATGCAACTCGCTTACCGATAAAACGCTTCGACTTTTCCCTTCAGCTTGATCAACAGCGGATGCCCCTTGCGATCCAGCGTCTTGCCCGCGGGCACTTTGACCCAGCCCTCGCTGATGCAGTATTCCACGACATCCAGGCGCTCCTTGTCATTCAGTCGAATACCCACGTCATGTTCGAACACGGCAGCGACGTGAAACGGGCTGCGCTCGTCAATGGACAGATGGTCGGGCAGGGGTGGGAGTTGGGTGGCTTCATTCATGGGTATCGATTTTCCATGATTTGGCCGCCTGGGTCGACGCGTCGTGGAAGGCAGGTTTGACGGTGGCAGCATGACCAGTGATGCTGGCGTGATGTTGGGGGCAACTGATTGCAAGCTCGACCTGATGGATGCGGCGGAACGCTGCATTGCCGATCCGCGCTATGTGGTGCCCAAACTCACGGGCCCGGCCCAAGAACCGTACGGGGATCCGTACTGCCTGCGCGGCGAGTATATGTGTGAAATATGCGGGCTAGAACTGCACAGGCCAAAGGCGTCCGGATGCTAAAAACCCGTGCCATACTTGCCGCCATGCGATTGAATTTCCTGTCGGTTTTTACCCGTGTTCGCGCAGGTCGATTCCTCGGTGGGTGGCAAAACCGCCATCAACCATCCACTGGGCAAAAACATGATTGGCGCGTTTTACCAGCCGCAGCTCGTTGTGTGCGACCTGGACACGCTGCAGACCCCCTCCGCGCGGAGGTTTCCCAATGAGCCGCACTGCGTCGGTCAGGGGTATCGACCCGGCCTTCATCGTGATTCTGGCGGGAGTCAGTGCGGCGCTGCATGTGGGCAAGCTGCCGCCCGCCATTCCGGTGTTGCGCGATGCGCTCGGGGTCACGCTGGTGCAGGCAGGCTTCCTGCTCTCGCTGGTGCAGCTGGCCGGCATGACGCTGGGACTGGCCGTGGGGCTGGTGGCCGACGGCCTCGGCCTCAAGCGCAGCATGGTCGCGGGCTTGCTGATCCTGTCGACGGCCGGCGCGCTGGGCGGTTGGGCGCGCGACGCCTCCAGCCTGCTGGTGCTGCGCGGTGTCGAGGGCTTCGGCTTTCTGCTCGCGACCGTGCCGGCGCCGAGCCTGATCCGGCTACTCGTACCGCCGCACCGGCTGACCGTCATGCTCGGCCTGTGGGGGACCTACATGCCGTTCGGCGCCGCCGTGGCGTTACTGCTCGGGCCGGTGTTTATTGGTGCGACGAGCTGGCAGGTCTGGTGGTGGCTGCTGGCCGGCACGTCGTTTGCCATGATGCTGTGGCTGGCGTGGGCGGTGCCGGCGGACCGGCATCGCCGCGCGGTTGCCGGGCACAGTTCGGCTGCCCATGCGGGGCAGGAACACAGCTGGCCGCAGCGCCTGCGCCAGACGCTCACGGCACGCGGCCCGTGGCTGGTGGCGCTCAGTTTTGCCGTGTACGCGAGCCAGTGGCTGGCCGTGATCGGGTTCCTGCCCTCCATCTACGCGCAGGCGGGTTTGTCTGGGGTGGCCACCGGCGCTCTCACGGCCCTGGCAGCCGCCATCAACATGGTCGGCAATATCGCTTCGGGGCGGCTGTTGCAGCGCGGCGCGCGCGCGCCCGTGTTGCTGTGCGCCGGCTTTGTCACCATGGGGCTGGGCACCGTGGCCGCCTTTGTGCAGTGGCACGGCGCCGGCTTGCCGCCGCTCGTGCGCTACGCGGCGGTGCTGCTGTTCTCGATGATCGGCGGTGTCATCCCCGGCACGCTGTTTTCGCTCGCGGTCAAGCTCGCGCCAACCGGGCGCACCGTCTCCACCACGGTGGGCTGGATGCAGCAATGGTCTTCCTTTGGCCAGGTTGTCGGGCCGCCGCTGGTCGCGTGGGTGGCCAGCCGCGCTGGTGGCTGGCAATGGACTTGGGCCGTCACGGGCGTCTGCTCGATCCTGGGCCTGGCGCTGGCCGGACAGATCGGACGCTTGACCAAATCCGTGGCGTCCACACTCCTGGAGGCGGGCCGTTGACGTGGATGAACTGCAAGGGCGTTATCAGTTACGGCAAGATCAATGGGCAATGAAGCCCAACCTGGCGCTCACTTCAACCGCGTCAGGCTCTGTAAAAAGGGTGTTGTGCCGGTCGGTAAGCGGGCCGCCGCCGGGCACCACGTCACCGGTGGCGTCATAGCCAATGGCCTTGAACTTCCAGACCGTGCCAATGTGCTTGAGGTAGCCCACATGTGATCCGTCCGGCAGGTGCACGCTGCGCACATTGGCGTTGACAAACGTGAGCGTGAGCGCGGTCATGGCGGCGTCTTTTTCCATGGGGGCCGTTACCGCTGCTGGCCCGATTGTGCTGCGTCCCTTGCGTACAGCTTCGCAGCAATGTATTCACCGTGGGTGACGTGCAGCAGACCGGCAATTTTGCTGATCAGATGGCTTTCATTGGCGTCCAGCTGACCGTCGGCATAGGCCACCTGCCACATATATTCCACGACCTGAATTTTCTGGGCTTGCGTGAACTGCTCGTTCATCGTGCTGGTAAAGTGGAAGTAGTCGTTGGCACTCTGCGCAGTTTGTTCAGCGTGCGCCAGCAGCTGGGCCAGTTCATCGTCGCTCAAGGAAAACCTTGCACGCAGCGCCGTCGCGATTGCGGTGTGCTCCGCGTCGGTGACGTTGGCGTCGGAGCGCATCACCTCGACCAGCAAAACAGCGGTGGCCAACTGCAGGGCGTGCGCCTCGTCGAAAGACGGTTGGCCGCCGCCGGACATGAAAAATTGGGACAACAGGTGTTTGAGTGGACTCAGCATGGCTTGAGGTACTTGCTTTGGCTATTTGGCGGCTTCTTTCAATTTGGATTCTACGGTGCTGCAAAGGTTGCCGGCAACTTTGGCCATGCCATAACTTGAGTGATAAATTGGCTGCTAGCCACCGTGTAATATGCGTAGTACGCTATATAAAGCATAGTAAGTATCAGGCCACTACTTTTTCGGTCGGCGCGAGCAGGCTTTCAAACAGTTCCTTCAGCGCTTTCAGCAAGCGCTTTTTCGTCAGTGAATATGGGTAGTTGGAGCGGCGCGGGCGCCATTGGTTCGCGCAAAGGCCCGGATGCGCAGACGCACCCGGGCCACCTTGCGCCGCCGTTTTAGTTATTCAGAACGATGTTGGCAATGATGCCCGTGGCAATAGCGATCAGCACATAGTCGCTGCCCACCTGCACCCATTGCTGGCCGCGCGGAGGTGGGCTCAAGTGGTACGCACGGTAGTTGGACACCACGTACTGGCGGTTACGGAAATCACGCGGAATGTAGCCGCCGCGCCTGAATTCGGGGCCGCGTGCGTTGTAGTACATACCGCGGTCGTTGCGGCGCATGTCGCCATTGGCAAAACGGTTTGCATCGTGGTTCTCCATGGGGCGCACATTTCGATTCGGCTGAGGCTGTGCACGATGCTGCGGGCTGCGCTGCTGCACCTGTGGCCGCGCCTGCGGGCCGTGCTGCTGTACCTGTGGCCGCGCCTGTTGGCCTTGGCGCCAGTCGTTGGTCTGGGCGAATGAGAGCGAGTTGAGCCCCAGGCTGGCGACGGCAATGGCGCAAACAATGGCAGTTGATTTCATCTTGTGACTCCTTGTGTTCATGAGCCCCCATGGTGCACGACCCATGTGTCCTCTGTGTATAGCGTGTGGATGATTCGTGCAAAGAAGGGTAGCGGATTGTGCAAACCGGCTTGATGTGCAGCGCGCCGCCTGTTTGATGGCACGGTCACTAAAATTGGCAACAGCATGAAGCCAGGTTCTTCCTGAAGAACTGCCCCGGCACGGCCATGGACGGTGACCATAATGGTGCGCCTGGCGAAGAGCAGTGGTGCACCAGCCCCCGGGCCGGCTGAGCAATCGCATTGTGGACTTTCAGGACGGGCACGGTACCATCAACCATCAACAAGGAGGCGCCATGGCAGCCACCAAAAACGAAAAGCTCGCAGGCAAGCAGGCCTATCTGGAGGTAAAGGAAGGGGACACGGGCGAGGGCGCTGCGCAGGTCCGTCTGCATGTGCGGCGCAAGGCGGGCGCGGCTCAGAAGGGCGGTTGATGGCCAAGCGCATGCACTCCCTCGAACTGAAGATCCCGCCCCCCGTCGTTGCTGCGTTGGCCGCAGCCGCCATGTGGGGCATTGAGGTCTTGGCACCATTGGTCGATGCGCCCGCAGCCATCCGCGTGCCGCTGGCCATCGCGCTGGCGCTGACGGGTGCCGCCTTTGACGTATCTGGGCTGATCGCCTTTCGGCGCAGCAAAACCACCGCCAATCCCATGAAGCCGGACAAAGCCGCTGCCCTGGTCTGCTCGGGCGTGTACCGGCTGACGCGCAATCCGATGTATGTCGGCCTGGCGTTTGTCCTTGTGGCGTGGGCCGTGTACCTGTCTTGCGCCTGGGCGCTGCTGGGGCCGGTGGCCTTTGTGCTCTACATGAACCGCTTCCAGATCCAGCCCGAAGAACGGGTGCTGGCCACGCTGTTTGGCAACCGCTATGAAGACTACAAGTCGGGCGTCAGGCGCTGGTTGTAGGGGCGGGCAACGGTGGTGAGCCAGCCCTCTTGCCAACTGATCGGCAGTACCTGAGTTAATGATGTTTTAGGGCTCTAGCCCTTATGAGATAAGTGTAAGCAGCTATACAAAGTGTAGCGATCAGCCTATCGCATTGCGGCCAACATTGGCAGGCGCGACTTGCAGCGCGGGTAGTTGCTGCAACCCCAAAACGCCGCACCGCCCTTGGCCGGCGTGCGCTCCACCAGCTTGATGCCACAGCTCGCGCAAGTAGGGCGCCAGTATTCGCCCTCAAACGCGACGGCCAGCAAGGCCTGCTGCTGCTCAGGTGTGCGCTTGGCAATCAGGTCAAGCAGGGCCCTGCCATCCATCGCGTTGACGCCATTGTCTTTTGCAAACTTTTGCGCGTCAGCCGTGTAAGTGGACGTGGTGGCGTAGGTGCCGCGCTCGATCTGGTGTGAGGCCATCACGCCATAAAACTCGCGCAGCTCCTTCACGCCCACCTCTCTCTGCCAGTGCTTGCACTGCACCACGGCCGCAGGGCCTTCGGCGTGGCGGGAGTATAGCCAGATGTCGACACCGCCATCTGCGCCGTGCGTTTGCGAACGCGTTTCAAACCCGGCTTGGGCAAACAGCGCCTCACACACCGCCTCGAACCGGCGCCACTCAATGGCGGCAAAGACGGTGGGGCTCCAATGGGTTGCCACTTGGCGCGTTTGGGGCGTGGCCCACTCTGGCTCACGTCGGCGCCCGGCTATGTCGTCCGCAATGTCTCGCAATGCTCGTCTCTCAACCGGAGTAGGCGCGCGGGGAGTGAGTTGGGGTAGCGGACTGGCTCTTTCCACTTTGGCTTTGGTAACGTGGTGAATGCCCAATAGCACCACCCCTGCCGCCAATGCCAGCCAGCCAGGGATGCGAAGGCCCGCTGCGACGGCGTTCAGCATCGGCGAAGAGCCGATAAACAAAGGAATGATCAGGAACCCAAGGCCCAGAGCGCAAAGCCCAATGCCTTTTTCCTGCAACGTATTGAGCGCGCGCCTCTGTCGTTTGTTGGTCTTTGACCATGCCATGTTCTTTTTCTCCCTGTGTCACTCGTTGCGGTCGCAGTGGCGCCCAAGTTCAAGATGGCGGTGATGCTGGCCTGTCATGCTGGGCCAGTCGCGGCCTTCCGCCGTCTCCTGGAGCCCTTGGTTTCTGTTGGCAGCAGGCTGGTGTATTTCTGGTACAGCTCAAACAGAAAAGCCACGCGCTCGGCGTCGCTCTTGTAGCTCTTCTTGCCGCCGCTGGCTTCATAGGCCTTGTCCACGGTGGCGTCCAGCTTCTGGTGCGCTTTGAGCAACTCGGGCGGCATGGTCAGCGGGTCGTACAGGTCGGCCAGCGTGGCGGGCTGGTCGCCAGTCTGGAACTTGGCACGTACATCGAGCACCGCTTGTGCTGCAGTTTCGATAGCTGCTTGTGCTTTATCGACGGGAGCTAGAGGCTGATTTGGCTTGGAAGTTTGGGCGAAGTCGGGCCAGGGAAAGTTGTTGTAGACGATTTGTGCGGAGTATTGATAGCGGCTCTCAAGTCGACCGCAGGTTGCGCGCATCCAGGCCATGTGCATGCTGGATTGCAGCACGCCCAGTTCGAGCAGTCCGGCCTGTGGCACGACCAGCACAGACGGATTGATGATGACGTGGGGCTCGAAAAAGCCCAGCGGCACGTAATCGCGGTTTTCAGAGCTGACTTTTGGAGTCAGCAAGTAGGGCGTGGACGGTTGTAGGTCTTCACCAAACTCGGCGGGGGTTTTGGCCAGTTCGCGCGTGGGTGCCTTGATGCTCTTGAGTCGTGCCTGCTTGACGGCCTCAACCCGCTTGAGCACTTCGGGCATGGCGCGCAGTTGGGCCGGTGCAATGCTCTTGAGCCAGAGGCAGAAGCGTTTGCTGCCGTTCAGAAATTCCTCGCCGCCAATATATTCGCGGATGTAGGGCTTGGCTTGTGGCTCGCGCGCAAGGAAGCCGGGAAGGTCAGCCTCTTCCAGAATGAAATGACCAAAATCCACGGCCTTGCTGCCAAATACAATCTCTGGCACTGGACTGACAGGCATGGAACGCTTGCCAATGAGTACGCTGGGAGTGTCGGTCAGGTAAGGGGAAATGTTGGCCGCTGGAACCGCGTGCGGCTGCCCCTTGATGTCGTCGTACGCATAAATCACTTTGCCCAGCCGATCCTCCAACCCGAAACCGATGATTACGCAATGCACGGCAGCCTTGCCTTTGGCCTCGTTGGTCCAACTGAAAGTGCGGTGCGCAAACTGAATGTGCACGCCCTGCGCCAGCAGCCAGCCCCAGAGCACGCCGACCTGCTCGCCCTGCGTGATGCTGTTGGTGGAGACGAAGGCGGCGCGAGTTACGGGCCGGTTGCTCTCACCCCAGCCCCCTCCCAGATGAAGAGGGCGGCTGGCAGCAGTCAGATAGCGTGTCGCCTTCACGTACCACGCGGCCACGAAGTCCAGAACGCCGAAACCTTTGATGTGTCGCATCACCGGTTCAAAGTCGGCCTTCTGTCCCGTCGATTGCTCTTTCTTGCCCACAAACGGCGGATTCCCGAATACAAAGCTACACCGCTCGGCAGGCAACACTTCATTCCAATCCAGCCGTAGCGCATTGCCGTTCACGATGTGCGGCGTTGTGCGCAACGGAATCCGCGCAAAGTACAGGCCGAACTCTTCGCTCACGCGCAGGTTCATTTGGTGGTCCATCAGCCACAGGGCGACTTGCGCAATCTGGGCCGGGAACTCCTCGATTTCGATACCGAAGAACTGGTCTACGTCAATGCCAATGAGCTGATGCACGTCTACTGTCAATTGGCCCGACGCATGAGAAGCGCGCAACACGGCCAGCTCCAGCTCGCGCAGCTCGCGGTAGCTGATGACGAGGAAGTTGCCACAGCCGCAGGCTGGGTCAAAAAACGTCAGTGTGCGCAGCTTCTTGTGAAACTCAAATAGCCGGTTCTTGTTGCTTTTGACCTTGGCAAACTCAGCCCACAGGTCATCCAGAAACAATGGCTTGATCAGCTTGAGGATATTTTCCTCGGACGTGTAATGCGCGCCCAAATTACGACGGGCCTTGTCGTCCATGATGCTCTGGAACAGACTGCCGAAAATGGCCGGGCTGATGGCCGACCAGTCGAGTGCGCAGGCGTCCAGCAGAGCCTCTCGCATGGCACTGGTGAAGTCGGCCATGGGCAGCGGCTCCTCAAACAGCTTGCCATTCACATACGGGAAGGCTGCCACCTGCTCGTCCAGCGCCTTGCTGCGTTTGCCGTCGTCGGTGTTGAGCACCTGAAATAACTGCCCCAGCCGTGAGCCCAGGTCGGAGCCATCCGTTGACGTGCGCTCCTCGATGAAAGTGCGAAACGACTGCGCGGGCTGAAAGATGCCGGTGTCATCGGCAAACAGGCAAAACAGCAAACGCACCAGCAACACCTCCAGCGGGTGTCCGGTGTAGCCGCTCGCCTTGAGTGCATCGTGCAGCCGCCCCATGCGCTCGGCGGCCTTGATGTTGACGGGGTCTTGCGGCTTGATCTCCAGCGCCTTGTAGCCCGCTATAAAACCAAACAGCTTGATGTTTTTGTGCAGGTCTTTGAGTGCAAACTCAAACGTCTCGTTGGTGGTGAGCCGATGCACCCGGAAATGAGCGAAGTCGCAGACGATGACGAGCTGCGGCAAGTCGCGCTCGGCAATGCCGGGGAAGTAAGACAGCGCCTGCGTCAGCGCGGCGTCCAGATTCTTGCCGCGAGATTTTTGTTCCACCAGCAACATGCCGGGCCAGAACAGATCGACAAAGCCGTCCACCCTGGCTTTTTCACCCAGCAATTTTTTGACGGCGTGCTCGAAGGTGGCGACGCGCTTGTCGGTGATGCCAAAGATTTCAAAGAAGTCAATCCAGAACGGCTTGCCCTGGCTGTCTTCATTGGCGGCGTCAGCCCAGGTGCGGCTGAAGGTCAGCGCACGGGATTTGATTTCGTTCCAGGAGAGGGGCATGGTGGAGGGCAATGATTCTTTTTATGGGGTCTGCTCGGATGGCGGATTGCACAATAATTTATGCGTTTTAGGCCTTTGGCTCCCGTGGAATATGCGCAAGCAGCTATAAACAATATAGCAACTATCAACCCGCAGCCGTTACCGACTGCCGTTTCACCTCATCCAACGTCTTGCCCTGCGGGTTTTTCCACTCCAGCCAGCCGTTGGCTGAGCGGCCTTGCAATGCCACTGCGGCCATGCTGGGGCTGGCGAACAGGTGGTCGCGGGTAAAGACAACCATGCCATCCGTCAAAGCCATGATGCCCTCTGCAATCAGTTGGTTGCGGAAGCGCTCGTTAGACGTGCCCTGAATTGATGCCACGTTTTCCACGCGCCCGCGTGAGCCTTTGAGCACCACAAACCCTTCTGTCGTGTACTCGCCCACACCGTCGGCGCCCGAGCCCTTGCAATAGAACAGCTCTTTCTCGCCCCGGCTGGTGGGTGCGTTCGTCAGCGGTTCAAAAATGGGCTGACCCAGCGTGGCCAGCAATGTGGCGGCAGTTTCATGAATTTCATGGCAGTCCGCTTCCAGCGGCGCGGGCGTGTGCGGCCGTGCGCCAGTGTTGCCGTTCTCCAGGCTGTAGCGCCCGGCCTGGGTGGCCTGTTGAATGGCAAACCACTCCAGAAACAGCGCGTGCGTTTGCGTCATGCTGTTGGTGAGCGAAATCACCACCAGCGCCCGGTTCCAGAAGTCTTTGTTCTGGTTATGTTGCACGAGCCGGGTCCCCACGTTACCGGACTGGCCGATATAGACG